>WLHB01000001.1 GCA_009702965.1 Actinomycetota bacterium
GTGGGGGGAGTCGACGGTCTTGTTCAATTACCCGGAGTCGCCCAGACCACAGCCGGAAAAAATCGTGCAGTGATTGCAGTTGATGATTCGCTCCTTCTCTCATTTGGCCCACGTACACCCATGCTGATTACAGAGTTAGCGCAATCAGTTGAGAGAGTTCTGAACCAGTGAAGAAAATCTACGTACTGGCAAGTGCCATCCCACTATTGCTTCTGATCGCCTTAGCGATAGGTGCAACGGAGGTGAATCACGTATGGAGTGCGATTTTCGCCTTTGAATTCAACTCAGAATCACTTGATGACCAAATCATCTGGCAAATCAGAGCCCCGCGAGTGATCGCAGCGATATTGATTGGAGCAATTCTTGGAATCGCGGGTTCGCTATCTCAAGCCGCAACTAACAATCCACTGGCAGACCCTGCTCTTCTAGGAACAACTGCAGGGGCGGCGGCGGGAGTGGTGATTGGTGTTGCCACTAACCTCGTCTCACTCGGTTCGTTCACTGCAGTTATTGCAGCAGCGATCGGTGCGATGGCGGCAACTTTATTCACATTCTGGTTGGCACGTTCTGCCTTACAGCTCATCATTATGGGAATTAGCGTCTCTGCAATTTTGACCGCACTGGTTGGAATCGCAATTTCACTGACTGATCGCTCTGATCTGAGATCGATCACCTTCTGGTCACTGGGATCACTGGCCTTGATTGCATCCTCTGATCTGCTCATACTCATTGCAGTGGCGGTGATAGTTCTTCTCGTTGCACTCAAGTTATCGCCGCAACTTGATCTTCTCTCACTCGGCGATAACGCAGTCAGACATATTGGGCGAGATCCGCAACGCATTCGTCTCATCGCTTTCCTGACACTCTCTGTGGCCGTAGCTGCCAGTGTCAGTACTGTCGGCACCATCGCATTTTTAGCCTTAGCCGCCCCACATATCGCACGGTTTATTGTCGGCCCGCGCCATCGCAATCTGCTCATTGCATCTGCAGTGATTGGATCAATCATTCTCTTATTGGCTGACACTGCCGCCAGATCAATTGCGCCACCGCAAGATCTTCCGATTGGGATTCTTATCGCGCTCTGTGCTGCGCCACTTCTGATTCTGGCCTTGAAGAAAGGGGCGATGCAATGGCGATAATGACCTGCGATTCGATCTCTTTACAGCGGGGGAGTACCCGCGTTCTCTCTGATTTCTCACTAGAGATAGAAGAAAAAGCGATCACTGCCATTGTCGGCGCAAATGGTTGCGGAAAGAGCACACTCATCTCAGTTTTAGCCGGTGATCTCACGCCAGATTCAGGATCTGTGAAACTTCTTGATAGAGATTTAGAACAGTTCTCACTGAGCGAACTAGCAGCAATGCGAAGCGTTGTTTTACAACATCAGAATTTTTGGCTCGCTTACTCTGTACAAGAAGTAATTGAGATGGGTCAAGATGGGCCATCACTGGCGCGAGTTGATCAGGTGATGTCAGAACTTGGCATTGCAGAGATTGCTGGACAATCGGTGCTCACCCTCTCAGGCGGGCAGGGACAGAGAGTGGCAATTGCACGCGCACTAGTGCGCGATACGCCGATCTATCTCTTTGATGAGCCCTTTGCTTCGCAAGATCGCGAGTCTCGTAAAGCTCTCATCGAAATATTTCGTGGCTTAAGAGAGCAAGGAAAAACAATTGTCATTATTGCTCATTTGGCTGATGGAGATTTAGAGTGGTGTGATCACATCATCGAGAAGTTGTCGTAGATCAAACCAGGTCTTTGCAAAACTTGGATGTAAATCCATCAGCTCCACCTCGCTCAGCGCAATCCAGCGCATCTCCTGACTTTCATCGTTGGGAGAATCTGCCGAAATATCTGTGTGAGCAGATGCAATCACTGTGTCATAGCGCCAATCACCGTGATCATCTGTAAAGAGTGAGTGCGGAGTCAGGTGGGCTGGATTGATGCCCGTTTCTTCATGCGCCTCACGTAAGGCCGCTTCAGTGATGCTTTCATGTGAATCACGTGCTCCTCCTGGAATGCCCCAGGTATCTCCGTTATGAACCCATGGCGCACGATGTTGTAGAAATATCTCGCGTTCGTGCTTTACACCTTCTCTAAAGATAAGGATCCCAGCAGCGCCATATTTTCCCCAATGCTTGCCGCCGCATCGACACTGAATCCAACCATCTCCATCGCGGGCAACCATGTCCCTAGATTGCCATATCCATCCACAGATCGCTCACGAGAACTCATCATTGACAGCCGGCACTTCTAGCGTGCCCACATGAAAAAATTACAGTTATTGACCATCGCCTCCCTCTCTCTCGCGCTCATCTCACCCATTGCAACTTATGCAAATGAATGCGAAGCAACTGCCTGTGTTGATGTCTATACCCAAGACGGCAAAATCATTATTGAAGGGCGAAAAGGCAGTGGCGGAAAATCCACCACGGTTCCGGCCCCACCCGTCACCAAGAAACCTGCACCACCTGTCACTAAGAAGCCCGTACCTCCTGTCACAAAAAAGCCAGCTCCGGTGAAACCAAAGCCACCTGTTGTTAAGAAGGCGGCGCCAAAGAAAGTTACTCCAACTCCACAACCACCGGTAACGCAGACCGCCTCTCTCACCGATCGATTAATCAAGGCTCTGCCTACTGCTGGGATTGCATATCAACCTGAATATGAGCCGCTAGTTGGCGTACCCGTCTACATGTGGACTGATGTCGCAACAACATTTATGACTCAGGTGAAAATTGTGGGAGAGCTTGTTGATGTTGCGTTGAGACCAAGTTTTACATGGTCTTTTGGTGATGGAACATTCCTATCCACCACAGATCTTGGTGGGCCATTTCCTGAGGGAAAAATTCAACATACCTATAGCCAGCCAGGTACATATCTGATCACACTCAACAGCACATGGAATGGCACCTACACACATAACGCACAAACTCGTGCAATCACGGGCAATGTAAAGACAACATCAATTGTCTCCATCACAGTAGTAAATTCCCCAACCCGCTTTAAGAATTGAGCTCACATGACAACACTTACAAGTCCACATGACCTGCTTGCTGCTATTCCATTTCTTATCGGCTATCACCCAATCGATTCATTAGTGGTGGTCTCGATAAAGGAGGAGAGCGTTGGTATGGCAATGAGAGTTGATTATCCAATCCTGCAGGATGAGAACTTCTTTGATGCGATGGCACATCACTGTTTAAGTGACGCCGCAGAAGGAGCACTCATCGTCGTGTATCAACCGATAGATGCATTCGATGGTGATCGCGTCGTTGCACAAGCAACGGCTGCACTCTCGCGAGCAGGGATTGCAATTTACGAATCAATTCTTATCGCAGATGGTCTTTTCCGATCCTTGTTATGCCATGACATCACTTGCTGTCCGCTCGAAGGTCGTCCAGTCCCACCTCTTGATTCCTCTCGAATAGCAGCAGAGAGCGTCGTTGCCGGACACCCCATGCCCTTTGCAACCTATGCCGACCTTGGTGGATCAGTACGGTCAAACCTTCTTGCATACGAGGCTCCATGGCTCGAGCGCGTGAGTAAATCTGCCGTTGATCCAGCATCACCTGATCTCAACAACCTGCAACGAGATGGTGCGACGGCCGTCATTGATTTAGCCAATGACTTTATCGCTCACGGAGTTTCTACCGATCAAGATTTAATCGCACATGTACTTGGGCGCCTCAGTGATATTCAGGTACGTGATTTTGCATTGGGAAGCCATGACGAAGAGAGCATCAACGCATATAGAACGATGTGGCTACATCTGCTTCGATCTGCCCCCATTGGTTTTATCGCCCCTGTAGCAACGTTGGCGGCAGCGATCGCCTATGAATCAGGGGAAGGCGCTTTGGCACGAGCCGCACTTGCACGGGCCTTTGATGATTGCCCTACCTACTCACTTGCCACCTTGTTACAGCGAGTCTTTAGCGCTGGATGGCCTCCGCAATCCTTTGCTGGCATGCGTAGTGAGTTACATCCAAAGGTGACTGCGGGGATTTTTGGTGACTAGATGTCACTGCATGTTGTGGGCTAGAATATGGGCAGGTCACGAGTTCTAGAACGATTACCTTCATCGGTAGTTACAAGCCCCGGCTTTCTAGACGGCAACCCTCCACCGCGGTGGGGTGCTTCTGGGTGACGACCAGGCACAGTAACTATCTGTGCAAGTGCGTGAAGGAATTCCTATGAGTGCCCCATCTGCAAAGAACGTTCTCTCACCAGAAGTCACTGGTGCATGGCTGGAAAGTTATGATCCGGGTGATCGTAAATTCATTGATATCGGCTTCCTGCTCTTAGAAAACGGTCAAACTCTTCCTGATATCACTATCGCGTATCAGACATGGGGAACTCTCAACGCAGCAGGAGATAACGCAATTCTGATTCAACATGCCATGACTGGGTGGTCAGATGTTCCAGGTTGGTGGCCCTCAATGGTCGGTCCTGGACTTGCCTTTGATTCCGATAAATATTTCATCGTCTGTCCCAATGTCATCGGCGGTTGTCAGGGGAGTACTGGACCATCGAGTATCGCTCCCGATGGAAAACGATATGGCTCTCGATTTCCAGCACTGACCATCAGAGATATGGTCGCCGCCGAAATAGCATTTACCGATGCGATCGGAATCAAAAAATATAAATTAGCGGTGGGTCCATCGCTAGGCGGTATGCGCTCGCTTGAATGGGCGATCGCACATCCCGATCGCGTCGAAGCGATCTGCACGATTGGATCATCTGCTGTTGCCACAGGAGATCAAATTGGCACCGCATCCATTCAGATTCGAGCAATCAAGAGCGATCCATATTTTGCAGGCGGGGATTACTACGAAGCGCCCCGCGGCCCCATTGAAGGAATGGGAATTGCCCGCCGAATCGCTCACCTGACATATCGAACCGAATCTGAGATGGATGTGCGCTTTGGGCGTGAACTTCAGGGAGATGACACAGGGAGATATGCCGTGGAGTCCTATTTGGACCATCAGGCGACAAAGCTTGCCCAGCGTTTTGATGCCAATACGTATATCGCCCTCACAGAGGCGATGAACTCCCATGACATCGGGCGAAACCGTGGAGGAGTAGTTGAGGCTTTACGCGCAATTACCATTCCGGTGCTGGTGGTCTCGATTGATACCGATCGATTATTTCCCCCACGACTGCAGGTTGAGATCGCCGATCTCGTTCCGCAGGCAAAAAAACTGGTGGTTATCTCGTCAGATTTTGGCCACGACGGCTTTTTGGTGGAATCTGAGGCGATGACGGCGGCAATTCGCGGTATAATATAGGTATCACTTCGCGCGGCTCTAAAAAGAAAATTTTAGAGTTCGCGACAAAAACAAAGGATAATTGTGGCTGTATTTACTGCGCGCAAAAACAAGGCGAAGAAGGCTCCTGCTAAGAAAGTTGCAGCGAAAAAGTCTCCTGCCAAGAAGCCTCTAGCGAAAAAAGCCCCAGTAAAGAAGGTTGCTGCGAAGAAGGCCCCAGTAAAGAAGGCTCCGGCTAAAAAAGCTCCGGTAAAGAAAGTAGCGGCCAAGATTGAGTTGAAGAAAGTCCTTGATGCTAAAGATGTGCAGTTAATCGCCGATGCTAAGAATGCTGTTGCTCGCCAGAAAGAAATTCTCGCGGAGCTTGATTCTCGTGGTGTTACATCCCTTGGTCGCATCCCAAAGAAGGCTGATAAAGATTTAGTTGATGAAGCGCGTGCGCTCGCAATTACTGTTCCACAGGTTACTGAGACTCTTCGCAAGAAAGGTCTGGGCTCTCCAAGCCGTATCTTGAAAAAGGCTGAATGGGATCTGATCAAGCCTAAAGAGGTAGTTGTTCCAGTTGCTACATCAAAAACTGTAGTTACCAATATTGATGGTGAAGAAGTAGAACTCGAAGAAGTAGAACTCGAAGATGTCGACAAGCTCGTTGCAGATGTTCTTGAAATAGTAGAAGCAGAAGAAGGCGCCAAGCAAACAGAGTCTCGTGTCGTCAATCTCGTGGATGATGCCAAGGTCGAAGATGGCTCATTTATTCTTCAGGATTCTGATGCTGAAGAAGATGAGAGCGAAAAGACCGAGCGCGCAAAGCATAAAAAGGATCTTGCTAACGTCAATATCGTCCTCGAGGCGGTCAGCGCAAAGAAAGCAAATCACCCATATATCGGTAAAGGAAATGTTGATCCTGCCGATGCAAAGGCTCTGACATTCCGCCAGGTACAACAGCAACTGTCGATGAATAACTTCACCGAAAAGGGTGCGCGAGTTATTGCCGAGGCGATCACACAGGGATACCTCACCAATGTTGAAGAGCTTTACGATGTCTTTAATGCTGAAGCACGTCGTATTCAGCGAGAGATCAAGCATCTTCCACCTGAGCAGATGGTGATGACCGCTGGTGCGACTGCAGATCCAGTGAAGGATTATCTGAAGCAGATTGGTCGCGTTGCTCTCTTGAACGCAGAGCTCGAAGTAGAACTTGCAACACGTATGGAAGCCGGACTATTTGCCGAAGAGAAGTTAGCAACTGATAAGAAGATTGATAAGAAGTTAAAGCGTGAACTGGAATGGATCGTTGAAGATGGAAAGCGCGCCAAGAACCACCTGCTAGAGGCGAACCTTCGTCTGGTCGTCTCGCTTGCAAAGCGCTACACCGGTCGTGGAATGCTCTTCCTTGATCTGATTCAAGAAGGAAACCTCGGACTCATTCGCGCCGTTGAGAAGTTCGATTACACAAAGGGCTTTAAGTTCTCAACCTATGCCACATGGTGGATCCGTCAGGCGATTACTCGCGCGATGGCCGACCAGGCACGCACCATTCGTATTCCAGTACATATGGTTGAAGTTATTAACAAGCTTGCTCGCGTACAACGCCAGATGCTGCAAGATCTTGGTCGCGAACCGACGCCAGAAGAGTTGGCTAAAGAACTTGATATGACACCTGAAAAGGTTGTTGAAGTTCAAAAGTATGGCCGGGAACCAATCTCACTTCACACACCACTAGGTGAAGAAGGAGATTCTGAGTTCGGAGATCTCATCGAAGATTCAGAGGCAGTTAAGCCTGAAGAATCTGTCACCTTTACAATCTTGCAAGAGCAGTTGATGCAGGTCCTTGGTGGCCTCACACAACGTGAAGCAGATGTGATCAAGGCTCGTTACGGGCTGACAGATGGACAACCAAAGACACTTGATGAGATCGGAAAAGTTCACGGTGTAACTCGTGAGCGTATTCGCCAGATTGAATCAAAGACAATGTCGAAGTTGCGTCACCCATCACGTTCGCAATCATTACGCGACTATCTAGATTAAACGACTGTCAAGATTTAAACGGGAAGAGAGAGTTACTTACTTTCTACTAACTTCTGCGTTTCATCTTGAATCTTTGCTGCGACAGTCTTAAGTTTTTCGGCATATTCCTTACCGTGGTGTGCGCAGAACATAAGCTCTCCACCAGTTAGCAAAATCGCACGTACATAGGCCTGTGCTCCACATCGATCACAACGATCGAGAGCATTTAGAGGTGTGGTTTCGAGGAATACTTGCTCGGTCATCGCGCTCTCCTTGCATTGCCTAAAGATCACCGCGGTGGCGATCTAGTGCTTCTTGGTATGGAACATCATGCCACCTAGAAATATTCCCCGCCTGTTGATTAAGAAGAAATTTCTTCCAAATCGATAGATATCTCACATAGTGAGGCGGGATTTGGCGGTAAATGGGCTGTCCTCGGCGCGCTTGCACTCTACTGCTGTGCTGGCTGGCTAATCTTTGCCCCCGTGGCCACAAAAAAAGATTCTAGCGATGAACTCGATCTCAGCGCCCCAACTGATGCGACCGACTCATATACCGCCAAAGATCTAGCAGTCCTGGAAGGCCTTGATGCAGTACGTAAGCGTCCCGGTATGTATATCGGTTCAACTGATTCACGCGGGTTAATGCATTGCTTGTGGGAAATTATTGATAACGCAGTCGATGAAGCACTGGCAGGTCATTGTAAGAAAATTGATATTAATTTAGAGGCCGATGGTTCAGTTGAAGTTCATGATGATGGTCGTGGTATTCCTGTAGATAAGGAACCAAAGACTGGGCTTACTGGAGTCGAAGTTGTACTTACCAAATTGCATGCAGGTGGAAAATTTGGTGGGGGATCCTATGCAGCATCCGGTGGACTTCACGGCGTAGGTGCATCAGTAGTGAACGCTCTCGCTGAACGCCTTGATGCTGAAGTTGATCGCAACGGCAAGATCTACTGGATGTCGTTTCGTCGCGGTGAAGCAGGAATTTTTGATGGCGAGGGTCCAAAGGCAGATTTCACTCCGCAATCAGGACTTCGCACAATCGGAAAAGTTTCGGCAAAAGTCACGGGAACGCGCATTAAGTGGTGGAGCGATAAGCAGATCTTCCTTAAGGAAGCCACATTAGATATAGAAGATATCTACGCTCGCGCACGTCAAACCTCATTCTTAGTACCAGGCCTGACACTTATCGTTAACGATAATCGGGGCAAGGTTCCAACAACGCAGAGCTTCTTCCATAAAGGGGGCATATCTGAATACTGTGATTTCTTGCAGCCAGATGAACCAGTCGGTAGCGTCATTCGAATTTACGGCACCGGTCACTATCAAGAGACTGTTCCAGTTCTTGATGACAAGGGACATATGGTTTCAACAGAGGTTGAGCGCGATATGGAAGTTGATATCGCAATGAAGTGGGGAATGGGCTTTGATACGACGCTTCGCTCATTTGTAAACATCATCGCAACCCCTAAAGGCGGAACACATGTTCTTGGCTTTGAGCGAGCAATCACGAAGGCATTTAATGAAGCGATGCGCTCTGCTGGATTCTTAAAAAAGAACGAAGCCGATGTCATCAAAGATGACGTGATGGAGGGGATGACAGCAGTTGTCACCGTTCGCATGTCAGAACCACAATTTGAGGGACAGACTAAGGAAGTCCTTGGCACAGCAGCTGCGACCAGAATTGTTTCGGCAGTAGTTGCCGAGAAACTGAAAGAGTTCTTCGCAACCTCAAAGCGCATTGAAAAAGCCAATGGCAAGTTGATAATGGAGAAGGTCGTTGGCGCATCCCGCACTCGTATCTCAGCGCGCGCCCACAAGGACTTGCAACGTCGAAAGAACGCACTTGAATCATCATCTCTGCCAACCAAATTGGCCGATTGTCGTTCAGAAGATGTCACCCGTACAGAACTCTTTATCGTCGAGGGCGATTCAGCACTTGGCACAACAAAGGCTGCTCGTAACTCAGAATTCCAGGCAATCTTGCCGATCCGAGGAAAGATTCTTAATGTGCAGAAGGCATCACTTTCACAGATGCTTGATAACTCCGAGTGCGCATCGATTATTCAGGTTCTTGGCGCAGGTTCAGGTAAATCCTTTGAACTCGATGATGCTCGTTATGGTCGCGTGATTTTGATGTCAGATGCTGATGTCGATGGCGCACATATCCGTTGTCTTTTGCTGACTTTGCTCTATCGCTACATGCGTCCAATGATTGATGCTGGACGTGTATTTGCCGCTATTCCACCACTACACCGCATTGAAACAATGGGTGGCGGAGGTAAAAAGGGCGAGTACATCTACACCTATTCAGATGATGAGATGAAGAAAGTCACCGCTGAACTGACAAAGGCCGGCAAGAAGTGGAAAGAGCCTATCCAGCGCTATAAAGGTCTGGGTGAAATGGATGCCGATCAGCTTCGCGAGACCACGATGGAGCCAGATGCAAGAACGCTCCGTCGCATCACCGTCTCAGATGCTTCAGCTGCTGAAAAGATGTTTGAACTCTTGATGGGTAATGATGTTGCACCGCGTAAAGAGTTTATTTCTACTGCTGAGATTGATCGCGACCGCATCGACGCTTAATTAGTCGATTGCGACTAGGTCGAAGTACTCCTCTTTCCAAATATCTTCATCGCCATCAGGTAGCAAGATCACGCGCTCTGGCTTAAGGGCCTGCACCGCGCCTTCATCGTGAGAAACCATGATGACCGCGCCTTGATACTCACCGAGTGCACCCAAGATTTCTTCACGAGATGCGGGATCCAAGTTATTTGTTGGCTCATCGAGCAGAAGTACATTTGCAGCCGATACAACAAGAGTTGCAAGTGCTAGACGAGTTCGTTCGCCACCTGAGAGAACCTTGACTGGCTTATGTACATCATCTCCAACAAAGAGGAATGAACCGAGTACGTTGCGTGCCTCAGGCTCGCGCAGGTCATCTTTAGAGGACATCATGTTTTCCAGAATAGTGCGATCAAAATCAAGCATTTCATGTTCCTGGGCGTAGTAACCAAGTTTTAATCCATGGCCATGTTCGACTCTGCCGGTATCTGATTCAAGTTGGTTAGCCAGAATTTTCAGAAGAGTAGTTTTACCAGCGCCGTTGAGTCCCAAGATAACAACGCGGGAGCCTTTATCAATTACACAAGAAACATCGGTAAAGATTTCAAGTGAACCGTAGTTCTTGGAGAGCTCCTCACCCGACAGGGGAGTCTTTCCGCAAGGCGCTGGGGTAGGAAAACGCAATTTGGCGACCTTATCTTTGACGCGCACATCTTCGAGATTACTACGTAGCTTTTCAGCGCGACGGAGCATTCCTTGAGCCGCAGTTGCCTTAGATGCTTTGGCACGCATTCTCTCGCCCTGCTTCTGCAAGATCTCAGCCTTCTTCTCGGCATTAGCTCGCTCTTTCTTGCGGCGATGTTCATCCTGTTCGCGCTGCAAGAGATATTGTCGCCAACCCAAGTTGTAGACATCGATGACATTGCGATTACCATCAATATAGAAGACCTTATTGACAACTGTTTCGATGAGATTGACATCGTGGGAGATGATGACAAGGCCGCCTGAATAATTGGTCAGGTAATTTCTAAGCCAGATGATTGAATCAGCATCTAAGTGGTTCGTTGGCTCATCAAGGAGAAGTGTTTCTGCGCCTGAAAAAAGAATGCGCGCCAATTCGATACGACGGCGCTGACCGCCGGAAAGTGTGTCTAATTGATTGCCAAAGACTGCCTCTGAGACTCCGAGTGAAGTCGCAATTGCTTCGGCTTCGGCGGTTGCTGCATAGCCTCCGGCGGCGGTGAATTCTGCATCCACGCGCGTGTAACGATCGAGAGCTTTATCAAGGGCCTCACCTTCGGCCGTTGCCATCTCTTCTTCCACCATCTTCATGCGGTGTGCGATCTGATCTAAATCTCTGGCAGATAAAATTCGTTCAATAACAGTTCCTTGATCTTCTCCCGTGCGTGGATCCTGAGGGAGATATCCGATCTTGCCGGTGCGTTGCACGGCGCCCCCTGCAGGAAGAGTTTCACCTGCCAATACTTTTGCAAGAGTTGATTTACCCGCGCCATTGCGGCCAACAAAGCCGATGCGATCGCCGTGATTGATTCGAACGTTGACCCCAGAAACAAGGAGTCTGGCCCCAGCACGAAGCTCGAGGGCGGTAGTTGAGATCATTTGACGAAGTCTCCCACACAGTACGAGCAGGAAGGAAATTGACTAGTTATGCACCAATTCGAGTGCGACGAGGCGTCGCAAATGACTTGGCGACAGCGGTGAGTTCTGTCGAGATGAGCGCTCTGATGTTCTCTTCTGATTTCAAGAGATTCGTCAACTCAGCAATGATCGCTTTGAGTTCTTTCTGCTCATTTTCAAGTTCCAATTTGCTCATCTTGGTGAGGCGACGAAGTGGCATATCAAGAATGTAGGTTGCTTGCTCGTCATTGAGTTTGAAATCTTTGATCAGAGACGCCTTTGCAGCGGCTGCATCATCGCTACCGCGAATGATCTTGATGACCTTATCAATATCGATAATCGCCTTAAGTAGACCGTCCACCATCAATAAGCGAGCTGTCGCTTTGGCCTTGCGGAACTCTGAACGGCGGGTAACAACTTCGATTCGGTGATCTACAAAGACCTGCAACAATTCTTTGAGCCCAAGTGTCTGCGGACGGCCCTTAACCAGAGCGACAGCATTGATCGAGAAGGCATCTTCCATCGGGGTGAGTTTGTAGAGCTTTTCAAGTACATCTTCTGGCTCGAAACCATTTTTAAGTTCGATGACAACATTGGTGCCTGTCTGGCCATCGGTGAGATCGATAATGTCTGAAATTCCCTGAATCTTCTTCGCCTTTGCAAGATCAGCGATTCGTTCAACAACTTTTTCTGGACCGATGTTAAACGGGAGTTCCTTAATGATGATTCCCATTTTGCGAGAAGAAACTTTGGCGATCTCAACAGTGGCACGGACCTTAAAGGATCCTTTACCTGTGGCATATGCCTCACGCACACCCTCAAGGCCAACAATCTCACCACCTGTTGGGAAGTCAGGTGCTTGAACATGTTTCATCAACTGATTCAGAGTCGCCTTGGGATTGTCGATGAGGTATTTAGTGGCAGCAATTACTTCGCCTAGATTGTGAGGCGCCATATTTGTCGCCATACCCACTGCGATACCTGAGCCACCGTTTACAAGAAGGTTGGGATACGCAGCAGGAAGAACTAACGGCTCAGAGAGCTGCCCATCGTAATTTGGACCGAAGTCAACGGTGTTCTCATCTGATTCAGAGACCATCGCAAGGGCAGCCGATGCCAACCGCGCTTCGGTGTAACGCATTGCAGCTGGCCCTGAGTCAAGTGAACCAAAGTTTCCATGGCCATCGATAAGTGGCAGTTGCATTGAAAAAGATTGCGCCATGCGCACAAGTGCGTCATAGATTGCGCCGTCACCGTGTGGGTGCAATTTACCCATTACTTCACCGACTACTCGCGCGCTCTTTACATGTCCGCGATCGGGACGTAGTCCCATATCTGCCATCTGGTGAAGGATGCGACGGTGAACTGGCTTAAGGCCATCGCGCGCATCAGGAAGTGCGCGCGAATAAATCACCGAATATGCATATTCCAGGAATGATTCAGACATCTCTGATGAGACATCAATATCAACAATCTTGCCGGCGTATTCTCCAGGCTTTGGACCGTCTGCGGCCTTCTTGGTCGCTGTCGTCTTTTTCGCTGTAGCCATGGCGTGAATTGTGCCAATAGGTTGGGCTAAATCTGTGTACCTACACGCCCTCTAGCACCAACGATTGCGACACAGTGGGCGGCAACGGCACTTGCTCGCTCGATTGCCTGGGCAAAATTACTCCCTGATGTAATTGCATCGATAAATCCAGCGGCAAATGAATCTCCGGCACCCGTGGTGTCGATCACCTGTGTTGCACGAGTTCCAACGCTGATGATTTCTCCGCCACGTTCTAGACCGATCGCTCCTTGTGATCCACGTTTGATGATTGCTCGCTGGGCATACTCTAAGAAGAATTCCAACGCTGCCTCGAGATCACTTGATCCACTTAAGTAGATTGCTTCCTCTTCGTTCATGATCAACGTATTCATCAGCTCGCACCACGAAAGAATTTCATCAATAGGTACATCTTTCATTCCACCAACAGTTGCTGGATCAAAGAAGATAGGGATACCGCGAGCATTTATAGTGCGCACCATTTCAAGAACGCCAATACGCGAAAGAGGAGCAAGGGGTGCATAGCCAGTGATGTAAATCGCATCGACGCCATCTAGTGCGGGAAGGTCATCAAGGGAAAGTCCAGCGTTTGCTCCATTATCTGCCAGCATGGTGCGTTCTCCTGATGGATCAACCAGGCAGATAACGACACCGGTATGCAGACCATCTTTTACGATATCTCCGTATGAAATACCCAGAGCATCAAATTCAGCAGTGATCGCAGCGCCGGCGGCATCATCACCGATTCGCCCCACCATCGTGACATCGTTTCCAAGTACAGCGAGCCACGATGCGACATTTCCACCCGCGCCGCCACCATGCGTTGAAATAACGGTACGTGTGTCATTGCCTAGATGAAGATCGTGTGGCGAGGTTGGAATTTGCGCCACGATATCGAGCATGAGATCACCTATACAAAAGACCTTAGCGCTCATCGTTGCTCTACTTAGTTAATGCCACTGCAATATCTGCAGCCAATGCGCTATTTGATTTAATGATTTCGATATTGACTTTCAGTGATTCGCCTTTGCTGGCAGTGTGGAAATGTTCGAGCAAGAACGGTGTGACATCTTTTCCTGTGATTCCTTGCGCGCTGGCACTTGCTAATCCGCTAGCCAAGATCGCATCGTGGCGACCTCGATCCATCTCCTCTTTGACAGGATTTGCAACGATCAGTGATGTCGACTCTGTCTTCAACTCCCGACGAGCCTTGATGATCGCTGCAATCTGCTCAGCGCTATCGACGCGATGCTCGAGGGTAAATCCAGAATCTGTCAGATAGAAGCCAGGGAAAGCATTGGTCTGATACCCAACTAATCCAATTGAAAGTGATTCAAGACGCTCTAGGGTCGCCCCAACATCAAGAATAGATTTCACTCCTGCGCAGACAATGGTGATATCGAGCTTTCCCAGTGCGCCAAGGTCAGCGGATTCATCAAATGTTTCAATGGCACCGCGATGAACTCCACCGAGTCCACCTGTTGCAAAGACTGAAATACCGGCAAGGCGAGCAATATGTGAAGTTGCCGCCACAGTTGTGGCAGCGCTTAATCCGCTCGCACTAATAATTGCAAGGTCGCGGATTGAAGCCTTGGAGATGTCATCGCGATTGGCAATTTCATGTAATTGATCTGACTCAAGACCGATATGAACCACGCCATTGAGAATCGCAATAGTTGCAGGTGTTGCACCATGTGCGCGGACGATATCTTCTACTTCTTGCGCCACGGCAAGGTTTGAGGGGCGGGGCAATCCATGGCTGATAATCGTTGATTCAAGTGCAACGATTGGTGCGCCTGATTTAAGCGACGCTGCTACTTCTTTCGAATATTGGATACTCACGGCGGTAACAATACCCGTGAGAACATATACCCGTGCATCTAGCCGATATTACGCCCTCAATTTTTGCCTCCCTTGGGCTCACTGATGCAGATGATCGACTTGGTATTGGGCAGAGTCCTTCAGGTCGCGAATTACTCTTCCTCGTTGATGGATTAGGTGCTGATGTCATCGACAAATATCGAGAACACATTCCAACGATCTCTTCATTGACTGCCTATGGAACTGTGCAGACATCCTTTCCTTCAACAACGGCAACGAGTCTTGCGACGCTCATGACAGGATCTTTGCCTGGCGTTCATGGAATGCTCGGTTATACAGTGCGTGTTCCAAGAAGTGGTGGCCGCATACTCAATGCACTTAAGTGGGATGAACGAGTAGATCCCATGACCTGGCAGCCACTTCCGACTTTATTTGAACGGGCAGTTCGAGAAAACATCAGCGTCACACACGTTGCCGCAAAACGTTATGAAGTTACTGGATTTACTCAAGCCGTCTTTCGTGGTGCGACCTACAGTGGTGCCAATATTGCGCCAGATCTCATTGAGAAAACTGTTGCTGGCCTCAAAGCAACTCCATCTTTTCTCTATCTCTATCTCAATGACCTTGATTCAGCCGGTCATAGCGATGGTGTGGGTTCAGATAAATGGCTCGCTGCACTGATTGGAATCGATAAGTTTCTATCCGATCTCATACCTGCCTTGCCACGGGGAACAAGGCTCTGGCTGACTGCAGATCACGGAATGATTAATGTGCAAGAGAAGCTCATTATTGGCGTTGAGAACAATCTGCTTGACGGTGTTCAAATGATTGCCGGCGAGCCTAGAGCCCGCCATATTTACTTAGATGAATCACTAGATTCTCTCGCGGCTCGAGAAGATGTAGCAGGTCGCTGGCGTGAATTCTTTGGTGATAGAGCACTCATCCACACACGCGAAGGTGCAATTACAGATGGATTGTTTGGAGGCGTCGTGAGCGCTGATGCATCTGATCGCATGGGTGACATTATTGCTATTCCTTCTGGGGGACTTGTACTGCTTGATAAAGAGCGCGCAGATAAAGAAGGTTCGATGGTTGGCCATCATGGTGGAGTGAGCGAAGTTGAATCAACAGTTGCGCTATTAACCAGGACTACAGGAAGCCTTATTTAAAAAGATCATCCTCTGGATCGTTATCAAAATCTAAATCCTCAAAAGCCGGTGTTGTCGGTGTTGTCGGTGTTGCAGCTCGTCCAAACATAATTTCATCCCATGATGGAACTTTGGCGCGTCCTGTAATGCCTTCAGCCTGATCTTCTTCGCGTGGAGTGTCACGGATGGCAACAAGGCGCGGTGTTTCGCGCGGCTGTTCTGGCTCTGGAATCGAATCGACAATACGCGATGGATGAGTAGGTTCTGAGTGAACAAGTCCTGGAGTATGTGGACGCGTCGCTGGTTCTTGTCCCAGCATCCACCGAGCATTTTCATTTGTTGCAACAATTAATCTACGGTTGAGATCAAAATTCCACGTCGCATTTCCCTGGCCATCGCGGTTGGGATAGGAAAGATCGATGGTCCATGTTCCGTCATCGAGTCGCCACGAATTCCATGACAATGAGTCGCTATCAATTCCTCGTGGTGCAAGGCGCGCTGTTACCAATTCCAGAAATGTTTCTTGTTCGCGCGCACTCTCTTTGCGAAGTACGACAAGAAATGCTTGATCTAAAATATAGACGCGCTCTTGCAAGATTGGGCCAGCAAAACGTTCAACCTTATCGACGCTCACTCGTCCATCACGAGCGATTGCATCCATCGTCTCACCAGCGCGAAGGCGACGTTGAATCTCTCTGACGCTCATCACCTCTGAATCATCAGGTGATACAACAGAGGTTAAGCGCGGTTGATTAACGGTGGCGCGCAAGGTATCGCTGATACGAACTGTGAATTCTTCGCCTTGTGCATCAGCGAGTGTGAGGTGGGTGCCTTCAGGGTTCTTACCCGTTAACCGCAGATCACTCATGTGCGGCAGAATATCCGATAAAGTCAGGATATGACCCCAGAGACTTCTAGGCTCGCCTCAGAATTACTGCAATTAGCCGAATCGGTGGCTATCGCAGCAGGGGATTTGCTTATGGATCGCCCTTCCTCATTTGAGTTAAGTGAGAAGACCACTGCAATCGATTTTGCCACCCAGATGGATCTCAAGGCAGAGACCCTCATCGTCCAGAGCCTTCTCGCTGCCCGGCCAGATGATGGAATCATCGGCGAAGAAGGCGCGGCCCGCCAAAGCACTTCAGGAGTTACCTGGGTTATTGATCCATTAGATGGAACCGTGAATTATTTCTATGGATTGCCTGGATGGAATGTCAGCATCGCAGCCCGTGATAGCCAAGGCTCACTTGTTGGAGTTGTTAACGCGCCAACAATTGATTCTCTCTGGCATGCAGTGCGAGGGGCTGGCGCGTTTCACAACGGAGAAAAGATTCGTTCAACAACGCAGGTCTCACTTGATCGCGCGCTGCTAGGTACGGGATTTGCCTATGACGTTGCAGAGCGCACCGAGCAGATTGCAATGGTGGCCTCACTTCTTCCACGCACCCGCGATATTCGCAGAATGGGTTCAGCTGCCGTTGATCTCTGCCATGTTGGTATGGGCGCACTCGATGGATATTTTGAACGCGGCCTCAAAGAGTGGGATTGGGCAGCAGGGGCCCTGGTTGCTACTGAGGCAGGGGCTCACGTTGCTCATCTTGGAGATGGGGCGCGAAAGCTCACCGTAGCCGCTGGCCCTGGCCTCTTCCAGACGCTTCAGGAAGCGCTCGCAGGCGCTCTCAACTGAGCCCGATCTCACGCTCGCACCCGATTTACGCTCACAGCCCCTTATATGGCAAGATAGGACGTCTGCGCCGCTAAGAAGCCGGTGCCGAATTGATACGAAGAAATCTGAGGACGAAAATGAACATTCTTGATGCCGTTGATGCCAAGTCATTGCGCAAGGACATCCCACAGTTCCGCGCTGGCGATGAGCTAAAGATCCACGTCCGCGTTATTGAAGGTTCTAAGAGCCGTGTTCAGGTCTTCCAGGGAATTGTTATCCGTCGCCAAGGTGATGGAGTTCGCGAGACCTTCACGATCCGTAAAGTTTCATACGGTGTCGGAGTAGAACGTACCTTCCCAGTACACACCCCAGTTATTGAAAAGATTGAACTCGTCAAGAAGGGCGATGTTCGTCGCGCCAAGCTCTACTACCTTCGTGACCTACGCGGTAAGGCTGCAAAGATTCGCGAAAAGCGCGATGGAATTGAAGGCTACGGTGATGGAATTCTTTCGACACCAGAACCTATTGTCGAAGCAGTTGTTGAAGCGCCAGTTGCTGAAGCAGTTGTTGAAGCACCAGTTGCCGAAGCAGTTGTAGAAGCACCTGCAGAAGTTGTGGCCGAAGTTGAGGCTCCTGCCGATGACGCTTCAGCTGATACAAAGCCTGAATAGTTCAAGCCGCTTCCACACACATGATGCGTAAGGGTTCGATCCTTCGCGAACTTCCAATTCTGGTCGTACTTGCACTTGTTGTTTCTCTCTTCATTAAATCTTTTCTGGTGCAATTCTTTTTTATTCCTTCAGGATCAATGGAAAACACTTTGCAGATTAAAGATCGCGTTGCGGTAAACCGCATCCCATTTATCGATAGAACGATCGAGCGTGGCGATGTCATTGTCTTCCGCGATCCAGCAGGGTGGCTTCCAGAAGCAAGTGAGCCTTCGGGGAATCGAATCATCAGCATAATCCGCGATGGTCTAGTCCTTGTTGGCGTAGTACCAAACCCTGCCAAGCAATATCTGGTCAAGCGCGTTATCGGAGTCGCTGGAGATCAAGTGATTGCAAAAGATTCAGTCTTAACAATCAATGGAGAAGAGACGTACGAGCCGTACATTTTTGCTGGAAATTCACCGAGCGATACAGATTTCAACGTCACCGTTCCAGAAGGAAAAGTCTGGGTAATGGGTGATCACCGTGGGGCAAGCGGAGATTCTCGCGTGCATCAAGATGATATTAATAATGGAATGGTTCCAGTCGATAAGATCACAGGACGAGTGGTCGCCACTATCTGGCCACTAAGCCAAATTGGTTTGATCTCATCTCAAGATCCACTTGCGAAAAAGTGAGTGAAGACAGCGTAATTCACGTGAAGGTAATCGAAGATCAACTCCTTGCTGCCGGGATTTCACCATTAGCAGGAGTTGACGAGGCAGGTCGTGGAGCATGTGCAGGCCCTCTTGTTGTGGCTAGCGTTATTCTCAAAGATCATCGAAGCAGCGAACTACAAAAGGTTCGTGACTCAAAAGAATTAACAGAGGCGATGCGCGAAGAACTATTTGATGTGGTTCGTAGCGCCTGTCAATCAATAAGTGTCATCGTGATTTCACATGATGAAATTGATTCTCGCGGAGTGCATGCTGCCAATCTCGATGGGATGCGACGAGCGGTACAGGGTCTAGAAGTTTCGCCCGCCTACGTTCTCACCGATGGATACCCAATTGATGGCTTGGTAATTCCAAGCCTGGCAGTCTGGAAAGGTGATCAAGTTGTCACCTGCATCAGTGCCGCGTCGATTATTGCTAAAGTAACGAGAGATCGCATCATGCGAGAACTAGATATTACCTATCCTGACTATGGCTTTAAATCTCATAAGGGCTACATCACAAAGGCGCATTCTGATGCGCTCGTACACCATGGGGTTTCTCCGGTGCACCGCAGATCTTTTTCAAATATTGCTGCCCTTCTGTAATTTACCCACAGTGATGGTTGCTCTGTGTCAATGCGATAGAACCTTTTGCCTACTCTGCCCTCATGACTGGTGCGCAGCAGAGAAAAAGTAGGAATCGCCAGGTTGGAGCATTCGGCGAAGCAACTATCGCTACATATCTTCAATCCCGTGAGTTCGACATCATCGAACGTAATTGGCGGATTAAAGAAGGTGAGATCGATCTTGTCGCCCTTGATGCCAATGGTGTCATCCACTTTGTTGAGGTGAAAACGCGATCTTCTCTCGCCTTTGGGGATCCACTCGAAGCGATTGACCGCAGCAAGGCTCGCAGATTGCAACGACTTTCACTTGCCTGGTTGGCAACACATCACCACTTCGGAAGTGACTACTTCATAGATGTTGCAGCTGTTCTATTGGCAGCAGATGGAACACACACGATTGATTACCGAGAGAACATCCTATGAGCCGTCTATGAGCCTGGGCCGTTCGATTTCGATGGGGCTCGTTGGTTTAGCTGGAAATACAGTGATCGTCGAAGTAGATATCAGCGATGGTCTTCCGCATTACAACTTACTTGGGTTACCTGATGCGGCACTGAATGAATCTCGCGATCGTGTTCGAGCAGCGCTAACAAATAGCGGTGAAAGTTGGCCTAATCGTAAAGTCACGGTCTCACTTTCACCTGCATGGTTACCAAAGAGTGGATCAAGTTTTGACCTGGCAATTGCGCTAGCAATTCTGGTGGCGCACGGGCAGTTACCTCAAGAAAGAATCGACTCAACTCTTATCCTTGGTGAACTCGCACTTGATGGCACCATCCGTGGAGTCAACGGAGTTCTTCCTGCCCTTATCTCTGGCCATCGTGATGGAGTCGAGCGTGCAATTATTCCAGTAGCAAATATTGGTGAAGGCGCGTTACTAGAAACCATGAACGTCCTTGCCTTTCATACACTGACCGATCTGCTGATCTTTCTTCGAACAGGGGTCGGAGAGAGTGCAAAGGCAGCGAGTATTTGTGAGCAGAATGAAACCTTTCTTGATTTTGAAGATGTAGCAGGTCAGTCACTCGCGCGTTTTGGTGCCGAGGTTGCTGCAACCGGGGGACATCACTTATTGCTCATTGGGCCACCGGGTGCGGGAAAGACAATGATCGCCTCACGTATTCCAACGATATTGCCATCACTGACAGGTGATCAAACGCTGGAAGTAACTGCACTTCACTCTGTTGCTGGAACTCTCTCGCAACGTTCACCGATGTCACGGATGCCACCAATAGTTGCACCACACCACAGCACAACGCGCGTATCAATGGTCGGCGGTGGCTCACACAGTATTCGTCCGGGTGCGTGCTCACTTGCCCACCATGGAGTGCTCTTTATCGATGAAGCACCGGAATGTGCTGCTGGCATTTTAGATTCATTGAGGCAACCACTTGAATCCGGCACGATCACAATCGCACGAAGCTTTGGAAACATTACCTTTCCCTCACAGTTTCTCTTGGTCCTCGCTGCGAATCCCTGTCCGTGTGGAAAGTTCACAGGACGCGGGCTGGGATGTAGTTGCTCTTCCCTTCAAGTGCGCAGATATCTTGGGAAGTTATCGGGGCCATTAATGGATCGAATCGATATGCGGATTACCGTTGAACCAGTTGGACGGACAGATATTGCTTCACCAGAACTCGGAGAGTCCAGCGCTGTGATTGCAGAGCGAGTGCTCGCTGCAAGAATCATTGCTCGTCAGCGATTTTCCGGCAGAGGCTTTGAACTTAACAGTGCGATCCCTGCCAGATCCTTGCGCACTGAATTCAAACCTGATCGTGCTGCAATGAATTTTCTCCACGATCACCTTGATCGACAACTTTTAACTGCGCGCGGTCTTCATAAAGTAATTCGCCTGAGTTGGACTTTGACCGATTTAGCAGGTCGCAATCAACCGACCCTTGCAGATGTCATGCAGGCATATGCCTTACGAGAAGGAGGTATCTCGTGAATCCCGAGAAAGCTGCTCGACTTGAACTCTTCGCTGCAATTGAAGGTGGCAGTACTTTCTGGAGCAGCGAGATTCGCACTCTTGGTCCAATCCAAACACTGCAACTGATTAAAGATGGTTTCTATCGTTCGAGTAAAGGGGAGAAGACTCTTTCCCAGATTCATCCAGGGGGAGCAGAGGCGCACTCTGCAGTGATCGAAAGTGCTGGAGGGTTATTTCTTACACCTGATGATCTGCAATGGCCGCCTTTACTTAATGATCTAGCGACCGCCCCCATTGGGTTAATCGTGAAAGGAAAAGTCGAATCGTTAAGTGAACGTTCAATCGCTATCGTCGGTACTCGAAATCCAACTCCATATGGTGCCCGAATTGCTAGTGATTTTGCTGCGGGATTTGTAGATCGTGAATGGCTGATCGTTAGTGGCGGCGCGTATGGCATTGATACACATGCTCATAAGGGTGCACTCATCGCTGAGGGTGTGACCATCGCTGTTATCGCCAGTGGAATTGATATCAACTATCCAGCCGGCAATGAGAGATTATTTGCAGAAATTGCAGAACTCGGAGCAATAGTCAGTGAAGTAATGCCAGGAATTCCAGCCTTTCCATCTCGCTTTCTCACACGGAATCGCATAATCGCCGCCCTTTCCGTGAGCACCCTTGTGGTTGAGGCGGCATTTCGTAGCGGATCACTACGCACAGCGCGAGATGCTGCAGAGTTAATGCGCCCTGTAATGGCAATTCCTGGGCCAATTAATTCGCCAACTTCTGAAGGAACTCATCGACTCATTGGAGAGCGAGCGGCAGAGATTGTGACATCGGTGGCTGATGCCGTTGAGCTCATCTCATCATTAGAGGATTCGTTTAGGTAAATCCCTTGCGCTAATGGGAGAATACTTCCATGAGTGAATTTCGTTCGGGCTTTGTCGCCATTGTTGGCCGCCCGAATACTGGTAAATCAACTCTGATCAATGCTCTTGTGGGATCAAAGATTGCGATCACATCTCCCCATCCAAATACCACGCGCCATGCCATTCGCGGAATTATCAACGGCAGCGATTTTCAAGCGGTTCTTGTAGACACACCAGGAATTCACAAGCCGAAGACACTTCTTGGCCATCGCCTTAACGCTGTTGTTGGCGAAAGCCTTGACTCAGTGGACATTATTTTGATGTGCTTACCGGCAGATGAGACTTCAGGTGCTGGGGATGTTTTTCTCGCACAAGAGATTGCAAAGCATCCACGTGCGAAGAAGTTTGCTCTGGTGACTAAAACAGATCTCGTCTCTAAGAAAAATGTGGCAGCGCGCCTGCTTGGCATTAATGAACTTGCTGTGGGCTTTTCTTGGGACGAGATTGTTCCGATTTCAGCCGCCATTCATGATCAGATTGATCTACTTGCAACTCTGATCTCAAAGAGCCTTGCTCCGGGACCGGCCTTTTACCCCACCGATATGAAGAGTGATCAAGGCGCGGAACAATTGATCTGTGAACTTATTCGCGAGGCTGCTCTGCGAGATGCTCGAGAAGAACTACCTCACTCGATTATGGTCACCATTGATGAGATGGCAGAGCGTGAAGAGAAGGGCTCTCGTCCCTTTTATGACATCCATGCAACTATTCACGTCGAGCGAGATTCACAGACAGGGATTCTGCTTGGACACCAAGGCCAAAGGTTAAAAGATATTGGAATGCGCGCACGGGCAGATATTGAGCGAGAGCTTGGCGCGCGAATATTTCTAGGACTTCACGTGAAGGTTTCAAAAGAATGGCAACGCGATCCTAAATTGCTCGAGCGGTTAGGTTTCGCAGAGAAGTAAGCGTTACACCTTTTCGCGGCGAGTGACTAAGTATGAGCCGATCATGACAAGTGGTAGACCAACCCTGATTCCAATGGTGAGTTCTTCATTGAGAATGAGTACGCCCAAAAGCACTGCTATCGCTGTATTCCAATATGTGACAACAGATGCGCGAGTCGGCCCAATCTCTTCAATAAGTGTGAAGAAGATGGCGAAGGCGATTCCGGTTGAGAAGACACCGAGTGCGATTACTGAGAGCGTTGCATCTGTGGAAATGGCGCGATCTGGCCAGAGCGCGATAGTAAATGGAAGATAGAAGATCGCTGTGATTCCCATCGCCACTGCATTGATAGCAATTCCAGAGACATCAGGTAACTTCTCACGGATCATGATGATCGCATAGGCATAAGCAAATGCTGCAACGAGAACCATCAAGATTGAGAGCGCATCGGATGATCCAGTCAGGCTCTCGATACCCACAATGAGTACGACGCCAATAAATCCAATTCCAATTCCAAGCACGCGATTAAATCTCAGCGCTTCTTTATCGCCCTGGAAATATGTAATGAGCGTCGACCAGATTGGTACAGATGCGATAAGAAGTCCTGCTAAGCCGGAAGAGATCTTCTGCTCTGCTGTTCCGATGAGTAGCCAAGGAATGATCATCTCAAGCACTGCATAGAAGGCTACGTATTTGATTCCTTTCAAGGCAGCGAAGATAGATTTATCGCGAAGTGCCAGTGGAATCAGAATCAGCGCACCAATAAATACTCGACCAAAGACAACAATTGCTGGGGGATAGCCATCTGTCTCATCGACTGCGACTTTAATAAAGAGATAAGGAACTCCCCATAAAATGCCGACAAGGGCAAAGATCAAGGCGCTCTTACGTGTCATGGAGTGTGGTCCCTTTATTGAAGCAAGTGCTAAGCGAGCACACTGCGGTAGAGGCTGATAGTAGTCCTTGCTACCGCTTCCCACCCAAATTCATCAATCGCGCGTTTACGGCCAGCGCTACCCATTTCCCGTAACTTCTCTGGATTACTCATCATTTCAATGATTCCATCTGAGAGATGAGATTCAAATTGTGCACTTTCGGTGGTGTAATCAATAAGTTTGCCGGTCAATCCATCTGCGACAACTTCTGGAATTCCACCCACTCGTGAGGCGAGGACCGCAACTTCGCAGGCCATCGCTTCAAGATTTACGATACCTAAAGGTTCGTAGATAGAGGGACATAGAAATAGATCAGCACCGGTAAGAAGTGGAATCAATTCAGGTTGTGGCAGCATCTCTTTAATCCACCAAACATTCTTGCGTCGCGCTTGGAGTTCTCGCACTAGCTCTTCAAATTCTGCACCGATACCAACTTCATCGGCGCTTCCAGCACAGAGGACTAATCCGTACTCATCTGGGACATCTGCCCAGGCGCGAAGCAGATGAGCAAGTCCTTTCTGGCGCGTAATGCGTCCAACGAAGATCGCATAGCGTCCCGAAATTCCATATTTTGCAGCAATAGATGGGTCATCGATGGGGTGCCATTGATTGGTGTCAACACCATTTCTAATCGTGACAACTTTTGTGGGATCAATACTTGGATAACTTGCTAAAACATCTCTACGCATTCCATCGCTGACTGCGATAATTGCCGCAGCAGATTCATAGGCAGTTTTTTCGGCCCAGGAAGAGATCTGATATCCACCACCGAGTTGATCAGCCTTCCATGGTCTCAATGGTTCAAGTGAGTGTGCACTCACGATATGTGGTGTGCCATAAAGAAGTGATGCAGTATGCCCAGCCATATTCGCATACCAGGTATGCGAATGTACGACATCAACATCACCGAGATGGTGGGCCATCAACATATCCGTTGCAAGGGCTTGTAGCGCTGGGTTGGCCGAAGCAAACTCTTGAGGAGTCTCATAGCCAAAAGCGCCATCTGTTCGGGGGCCACCAAAGCAGTGAACATCTACATGGACATTGCCAGCTGATCGAAGCGCTGAAGTCAGTTGAACTGCATGTACGCCTGCACCGCCGTAGACAAATGGGGGCCACTCTTTGGTAACAAGACCAACTCGCAACTGACTCACATCTGCACCTTAATCTCAAAGAAAGCATTACCAGTAGAAATTTCTATAGGTTTACTTGAAGGCTAAGGGTATCGTGTCCACATGGCACGCTTTGAATTACCCCTAGGAATTGTTCTCGCTGGTGGCGAGGGCAAGCGCCTCATGCCACTCACCGCAGATCGCGCAAAACCTGCAGTACCTTTCGGGGGTTCTTATCGCCTGGTCGATTTTGTTCTATCAAATCTTGTTAATGCAGAGATGCGAAGAGTTGCTGTACTCACACAATACAAATCACACTCTCTCGATCGCCACATCACTACAACCTGGCGCATGTCAACGCTCCTTGGAAATTACATCACTCCAGTCCCAGCTCAGCAACGTCTTGGCCCACGTTGGTATACGGGATCTGCCGATGCCATCTTGCAGAACTTTAATTTGATTCATGATGAAGATCCAAAGCACGTTCTAGTCTTTGGTGCAGACCACGTATATCGAATGGATCCAAGTCAAATGTTTGATGCTCACTTGAGCACTGGTGCAGGAGTAACTATCGCCGCCATTCGTATGCCACGTGCAGAAGCACATGACTTTGGTGTCATCGAATTAGCAGAAGATGGAATCACGATCAAAGCATTCCATGAGAAACCTGCTGACCCACCAGCGATGCCAGGGCATCCAGATTTGTCACTCGTGTCCATGGGCAATTACATTTTCAAACGAGATGTGATGGAAGAAGCGCTTATTCTTGACTCCGAAGATCTTGAGAGTCGTCATGATCTCGGTGGCAACATTATTCCGATGCTTACCAAAAACGGTGAAGCAAAGGTTTATGACTTTGCAGATAACGAAGTACCAGGTGCCACCGACCGTGATCGTGGTTACTGGCGTGATGTGGGTTCAATTGATGCGTACTACGACGCACATATGGATCTTGTCTCTATCCATCCGATTTTTAATCTCTACAACCGTGAATGGCCGCTCCTGACAAATCCGCCTTCACTTCCGCCTGCAAAATTTAGTGAGTCAGGAATAGCTCAGGATTCCATTGTGGGTGCTGGAACGATTATTTCAGGTGGCCATGTCAACCGCACGGTAACGAGTTATGACGTACATGTTGGCAAAGGCGCATTCGTTGATGGTTCCGTCTTAATGCCTGGGGTAAAAATCGGTGCCGGTGCTGTTATTCGCCACGCCATTCTTGATAAGAGCGTTGTTGTAGATCCTGGCGCTCAGATTGGTGTGGATCTCGAGCGAGATCGTGCACGTTTTACAATTTCAGATGGTGGTGTTGTCGTTGTTGGTAAAGGTATACGAGTTACCAATTAACTGTTGCATCGCGAAGAATTCGATACTGCTCAAGTACATGCGGTGTTGGCTCTGCTTCAATGAGAGTTGCTTTTCCTAAATCCCATACTGGTGCATGTGCACTTTCACTCAACGCCCATGCTGCCTGACGCGCGGCACCATCGGCTACATATTCACCTGCTGGTGGGATCAGAACTGGACGACCAAAGAGTGCGGAGGCAATCTGACCAACTGCTGGATTTTTTGCCGCTCCGCCAATGATCAGAATTCTCTTTACATCAACACCTAAATCAACCAGAGCCTGAACAGCATCTGCAAGTCCAGATAACATTCCTTCGATCATTGCTCGTGCGATATCAGAAGGATTTGAATTGGAGAGATTCATTCCCGAAAAGACTCCTGTTGCGCCGGGGCGATTCGGTGTGCGTTCGCCTTCGAAGTAAGGCAGAAGCGAGAGACCATGTGCACCAGGTACTGAAGAGAGAGCAAGCGCACCGACTTCATCATGGGATTTACCGAGAATTGATGTTGCTGCATCAAATATTCGCGCAGCATTGAGAGTACAGACCAAAGGTAGAAAGCGCCCCGTCGCATCTGCGAACCCGGCAACTGCTCCACTTGAATCATGGGTAGGAGTTGTAGAGACAGCAAATGCGGTGCCACTTGTGCCAAGTGAGATCACAACATCTCCAGGCTCTGCTTGCACGCCCAACGCGGCAGCGGCGTTATCACCGGCACCTGCAGCAAGTGGAATGCCTTGAGTTGTTACACCTGCAAATGTGGCATGGTCTGCAATCTTTGGCAGCACAATTTCGCGCTCTGAGAATAGTGCGCGAGCAAGAATGTCGCGGCGGTAGGAAGATGTTGTTGGGTCAAAGTAGCCGGTTCCAGAAGCATCACTTCGATCAGTGAAGAGTTGAGCAAAGTCTTTCCCACCCTGCAATTGCCACGATAACCAATCATGGGGGAGTGCGATTGCGTGAACTCGATCAGCGTTAGATCTTTCATTCTCTGCCATCCATCGCACTTTGGAGGCAGTAAATGATGCAACAAGAAGCGATCCGACTGCATCAGCCATCGCTTGGTTGCCGCCGACTTCGGAGTTAAGAGATTCTGCTTGCTTTGCCGATCGTGTGTCATTCCACAACAACGCAGGACGAATCACAGCACCGTTCTCATCGAGTGCGACCATTCCATGTTGTTGCCCACCAATAGAAATTGCGGCAACATCATCAATTCCACCGGCATCTTTGACAGCGCTATCAAAAGCGCTCTTCCAATGAGCGGGATCAACCTCGGTTCCGTCGGGATGAATTGCTCGTCCCTGCCGCACTAACTCACCAGTTTCTGCCTGACGAATGACGATCTTTACCGACTGGGTCGAAGAATCTACGCCTGCGATGAGTTGATTGGCCATGAGGCAAGGCTAGACTGTGCTCGTCAACGTTGACCACTCTTTGGCTTAGCAATAAGCCCGTTTTCACATTCTTGGAGTAGAAAAATGCGTATTGGTGTACTTACAGGCGGCGGAGATTGCCCAGGACTTAACGCGGTTATTCGCGCGGTAGTTCGCAAAGGCGTTAAGGAATACGGCCATGAATTTGTTGGCTTTAGAGATGGCTGGAGAGGCCCACTTGAGAATTTCACTTTGGAGCTCACACTTGAGAGCACACGTGGAATTTTGCCTCGCGGCGGAACAATTCTAGGATCTTCACGAACCAACCCATTTAAGATTGAAAACGGCGTTGAGCGCATCAAGCAGAACCTTGCAGATCAAGGAATTGATGCCCTGATTGCAATTGGCGGAGAAGATACTCTTGGCGTTGCTACCAAACTCGATGCACTAGGAGTTAAAGTCATCGGTGTACCAAAGACGATTGATAATGATCTGAACAACACCGATTACACATTTGGTTTTGATACATCCGTTAACATCGCAGTCGAAGCTATTGACCGACTTCACACCACTGCCGAGTCACACCACCGCGCATTAATCGTTGAAGTAATGGGACGACATGCTGGGTGGATCGCTCTCCATGCAGGAATCGCAGGAGGTGCTTCATGCATCTTGATTCCAGAGGTGAAATTCTCAGTTGATAAAGTCTGTGAATGGGTTGAGTCACGATTTAAATCTTCCTATGCGCCAATCATTGTCATCGCAGAAGGTGCGATTCCACAAGATGGCGACATGATTACCAAAGATAGTGAACTTGATGCCTTTGGCCATGTAAAACTTTCTGGTATCGGTGAATGGCTAGCGAAGCAGATCGAGGAGAAGACAGGTAAAGAAGCGCGCACATCAGTCCTTGGACATATTCAGCGCGGTGGAACTCCATCTGCCTTTGACCGTGTTCTTGCTACTCGCTTTGGGTTGCAGGCAATCACTGCCGCTTCTGATGGCGACTGGGGCAAGATGGTCGCACTTCACGGAACCGACATAGTCCGTGTTCCACTGGCAACAGCCACCGAAAAACTTAAAACGGTCCCTCTGGAGCGTTACAAAGAGTCTGAAATCTTCTTCGGATAATTCGTCTACGAGAAGCACTCCCCACCTTCTATCCTTAGGACCATGATGACCTCACTTGATTCACTCTTTGACGAAAGCCTTGTCGCTGCCCAACAGCCCCAATGGCCTGGTGGAAAAGATGGAGAGCCGGTGCAGGTAGCCGTTGCGAAGTTAAAATCTCTCCCACCTTTGGTCTTTGCTGGTGAATGCGATGACCTCAAGGCAAAGATTGCACAAGCAGCCAGTGGTAATGCATTCTGGCTACAAGGTGGAGATTGTGCAGAGACATTTGCTGCAGCAACTGCGGACTCAATCCGTAATCGAATCAAGACTATTTTGCAGATGGCTGCGGTCTTGCAGTACTACTCCAGTATTCCTGTCGTCAAGGTTGGTCGTATGGCTGGACAGTTTGCAAAGCCACGCTCTAATGATCTGGAAACCCGCGGTGATGTCACTCTTCCTGCCTATCGTGGTGATGCTGTCAACGATCTCGAATTTACCGAAAAGGCACGCACTCCAAATCCGCAACGTCTAGTCGATGTCTATAACACTTCGGCGGCAACCCTTAACTTAGTGCGAGCATTTACCCAAGGTGGTTTTGCAGATCTGCGACGTGTTCATGAATGGAATAAGGGATTTATTCGTGATTCAAGTGTCGGCGATCGTTATGACGCGATGGCTAAAGAGATTGATCGCGCCTTAAGTTTCATGAAGTCAGCAGGGGTCGATCCTGAATCATTTAAGAGCGTTGATTTCTATTCAAGCCATGAAGCATTGATTCTTGAGTACGAAAAGTCACTTACGAGAATTGATTCTCGTACAGGAGATCCGTATGACGTTTCAGCACATTTCTTATGGATCGGTGAGAGAACTCGCCAATTAGATGGTGCACATGTTGATTTTGCATCCAAGATTAAAAATCCGATCGGTGTAAAGCTTGGACCAAAGTCAACTGTCGATGATGCGCTACGACTGATTGATCGACTTGATCCTAATCGCGAACCAGGCCGCCTGACATTCATCACTCGCATGGGTGCTGGAAAGGTGCGCGAATCACTTCCCGCCCTAGTTGATGGCGTAACAAAATCTGGTGCGCAGGTTCTCTGGGTATGTGATCCCATGCATGGAAACACATTTGAGACTGCGACAGGTTATAAAACACGTCAGTTTGATGATGTGATGGATGAAGTAAAGGGTTTCTTTGAGGTTCATAAAGCCTTAGGCACCCATCCCGGTGGTATCCATATTGAACTTACTGGCGATGATGTCACCGAGTGCCTTGGTGGCGGCGAAAAGATTTCTGAATCTGATCTCGCTTCACGCTATGAAAGCGCCTGCGATCCGCGTCTTAATCACTCTCAATCACTTGAACTCGCATTTCTTGTAGCGGAAATGTTGCGCGATCGCTAACGTTTCCACCATGGCTCTACAAATATCAACGCTCAAAACCCCCATTGGAACTCTCAATCTGATTGCAGATCAAGAGATTCTTCTTGGCGCGAACTTCTCATCAATCAAGGCGCTCAAAGAGGGATTAGATCCCATCTATCAAAAATCTGAAGTCACAACAGTGGGAAGAATTCGAGTGATCTCAACTTTACTTACTGACTACTTCGATGGAGATCTCAGCGCCATCAGCGCCATCAAGACGAGCCAACCAGGAGGAGCCTTCTCTCAAGCTGCTTGGAAATCGATGCGTCGAGTCCGTGCAGGCAAGGTGATTTCATATGCAGAGTTGGCAGAGAAATCGGGGAACCCGCGAGCAGTTCGGGCAGCAGGAAGTGCATGTGCCAAGAACGCAATCGTTTTAGTTGTTCCATGTCATCGCATTGTAAAAACTGGTGGTGCGCTCGGTAATTATGCCTACGGCATAGATAAGAAAGAGTGGCTCTTAGCCCACGAGGGTCTTGCGTAAAATTTGAATCGCCTGATCGCATTGTGCATCATCAAAATCGCGATGGGTGACAAGGCGAGCAAAGTGTGGGCCAAGTGCTCCAATCAGCAGACCAGCGCTCTTTGTACGATCAGCAAGTTCGGCAGCTGTGATACTTAAGCTTTTTAGATTAAGTCCAACGATATTTGTTTCAACCGTTGCAGGGTCAATCAGTGACGAATCGATAGAGGCGATTGCAGTGGCAAGTAATTGGGCACGGCGATGATCATGGGCAAGATCGTGCATGTGGTGCGTGATCGCATAATCTGCGGCGGCAGCAAGAATTCCTACCTGGCGCATTCCAGCGCCATAGCGCTTTCGCCATATACGGGCTGTTGCGATTCGATCACGAGTTGAGAGCGCCATTGAACCGATCGGTGCACCTAAACCCTTGGAGAAGCAGACACTTATTGTCTGCGCATACTTTCCATACTGATCAAGAGCTACACCACTTGCAATGTGAGCATTCCAAATTCGCGCCCCATCAAGATGTATCGCGATACCTTCTTTGGTGGCACCTTCATAGAGAGCTTTCATTTGATCAAGGGGTTGTACGGTGCCTCCACCGAAGTTATGAGTATTTTCAATGGCAATCGCAGCTGTTGAAACAAGATAAGGACCTGCGTTCGGCGCCGCAATCGCTAATGGTTGAGCCGCATCCAACAACCCAAAAGGAGCCTGCCATGTCCGCGTTGTGATTCCAGAAAAGGTTGCAGCAGCGCCAAGTTCGGCACGGACGACATGAGAGTTAACTTCAGCAAGTAATTCCTGTCCAGGTTGCACAAGTGTTCGCATCATCAATTGGTTGGCAAGTGAACCAGTCGGCGTGAAGAGCCCAGCTTCTTTGCCAAAGAGTGCTGCAACGCGTTCTTCAAGAGCGTTGACAGTAGGGTCATCGCCATAAACATCATCACCTACGGGTGCTTGCGCAATAACCTCGCGCATCGCTTGCGTTGGCTTAGTTACAGTATCTGAACGTAGATCAATCACGAGCTTGGCTCCTTGATAACAATGAGATACATAGCAATAAGTAAAGTGATGCCACCCAGAATAACTTGTGGCGTCATCACTTCACGGCCAATTGTGATGGCAAAGAATGCAGCAAAGACAACTTCAAGAGTCAGGATTACAGCCACCTTGGTTGAATCGATATGTGCTTGGGCCCAGGTTTGGACGATAAATCCAAGTGCGGTCGCGACTATGGCGGTAAAGAAAACTACGGCCCACACTCCGTTATCTGGGGGAGCCTCGTACCCTTCAATAAATGCAAAAGTTCCGGTAAGAACTGTGACTGCAAAGAGCTGCACAAGTGTCATCGCATAGACATCACGCCCTGCACTCCACTGTCCCAGTGCAACGATATGTCCAGCAAAGGCGATGGCGCAGAGAAGAACTAGGAATTCACCAAATCCCATCGACCAACCTCGTAGAGATAAGAGCGCAAGGCCAACGGTTGCCAGCGCCACACAGCCCCAGGTGAAGAGAGATATCTTTTTCTTAAGAAAGAGTGCTGAAATCAACGGAGTAGCAACAACGTAGAGACCAGTAATGAAGCCCGTAATCGCTGCACCTGTGCGAGCAAGACCCTCAGTTTGCAAGATGAAGCCAGCACCTAAAAGTAATCCGGCGGAGAAAGCTTTTATAAAAAGCTCCTTAGTAATCAAGCGAAAGATCATGGGACGAATTGCCAATAAAACAAGTGTGGCAATTCCAAAACGAGTGAAGAGAAAACTGTTCACACTCTGACGTTCAATCGAATCTTTCATAATGACAAATGCCAGCCCCCACGCTGCAGCCAAGGAGATCAGCGCAATAGGGGCAAGGCGTAAAGGATTAGCACTTTTTTGTAACATGGAAGATCTAACCCTTGCGCAATTTCTTGAGGAGTGCGATCTCTTTTCCATGCTCGGGTTCCATGCCAGGAGTTTCGAGAATCAGTGGTGCATTTGCAACTGCAGGGTGTGCCAATAACTCCTTAAATGGGTCGACTCCAATAAATCCCTCGCCGATATTTTGGTGGCGATCTTTGAGAGCCCCACACACATCCATTGAGTCATTGGCATGAATAAGTTGAATTCGTTCAGCGCCCGCCACTTCAACTAAGAGATCAAGAGTCTCTTTCATTCCACCTTTTGTAGCAATGTCATGGCCTGCGGCAAATACATGACAGGTGTCGAGACATATTCCAACTTTTGGGTGATACTCCAGCGCCTTTAAGTAGTGCTCTAGATCCTCGAGCCGTTTAACTAACGATTGACCTTGTCCTGCCGTTGGCTCCAGCAAAAGGTATGGAGCATCTTCGGTCAGTTCATTAAGGATCGGCATCATGCCTTCATGTATCTGCTTCCAAGCTCTCTCAATGAAATCTTCATTAACTGCAGAGCCGGTATGGACAACAACACCTAATGCGCCAATCTCTTTGCCACGTTTAAGTGAATACTTCGTTGATGCCAATGAATTCTTATATGTGCCTTCAGTGGGTGAACCTAAGTTAATGAGAAAAGGTGCATGTACGTACACTTCAAGATCAAGTTCATCTGCACGCTCACGAAAGAGTGCATCAGCCTCGTGATTGGTTTCAGGCATTGCCCACCCACGTGGATTAGATGTAAAGACTTGAATCGCTTCGGCCTCGGTAATGCGCGCATATTCAATGGAGCGTTTAGCCATTCCACCACTTGTTGGGGTGTGGGCTCCGATACGCGGGCGGGGCTGTGATTGTGAAGACTGTGAAGGCACGGGCTTACCCTACTGTGATCGTCACCGTAGTTCCACGCTTGACCTTCGTATTTATCTTCGGATTAATGCCAATCACTACCTTTGAGGTTTTCGTGACCTTCTTCACTTCAACAGTGAGCCCTAAATCTTCCAAGACGGCCACAGCCCGCTCTTTGGTGTAACGCAAAATATTTGGGATAAATACAAAGGCAGATCCCCGCGAAATGAATATCTCAACTTGCGCACCAGCAGGAAGTGCAACACCAGCTGCAGGTTTCTGCGATATCACTTCGCCAGGCATTACGACCTCATCGTAAACATATGTGGGCGTCACATTGAATCCTGCATCTGTTAACTCATTAAGCGCCTGATCACCATTTTTTCCAACGTAAGAAGTTAAATCGAAAGTCTCGATACCTTTACTGACGACGAGGTCAACCAGAGTGTCTCGTTTTACTTGAGTTCCATTTTTCGGATTTGATGAGATTACTAATCCTTTAGGAACCTTGGCGTTAAAGACCTCAGTCACATCACCGGCCCGTAAAGGAGTTTCTGCCAGGATTTTAAGCGCAGCGTCAGCTGTCATCTTTGTCAGTAGAGGTACTGCAAAGCGCTCGGCACCTTTCGATACGGTCAGAGAAACAACTCCGCCTGGATCAATTGAATCTCCAGCAGATGGATCTGTAGAAAGAACTCGACCCTTTGGAATCTCTTCGTCAAAGAGCTCTTGAGTAATAGTTGTCTCTAATCCAAGTGCAGTAAGGGTGGTATTAGCCTGCTCAACAGTGGCGCCAACGACAGAAGGAAATTTCACTGAAGCACCAGGTCCGGCCAGAACCCACCAGCCTGTCACTACAAGAACAAGTGCTAAGGCGGCTGCGATCCAACGATTACGTCGCACTCGACTACTTACTTTTCTACGAGCCTTGACCTGATCTGTAGTCTCTGATGATTTCGCAGTTGGTTCAACTGCTGCAATCTTTTCAGAGCGCTTCTTTGTCTTTTCTCTCATCGGCGCAATCGGAATATCAAGTTCAAGACTTAGTTGAGGTGCGGATGGATTCAGTGAATGTGAAATGGCTAGAAGTTCTGAATGAAATACCTGAGCATCACGGGGACGTTCATCAGGGTCAACTCGGGTAGCTCTGTAGATGAGGTCATCTAGCGCTTGCGGGACATTGTCTACAAGTGAACTAATTCGAGGGACTTGTGAGTTCACATGCATGAAGGCAATCTGTATCGGCTCATCTCCTTCAAAGGGTTTAGCGCCGGTAAAAATTTCAAAGGCGGTGATGGCCGCTGAATACACATCACTACGAGAATCGGCTATTCCTCGTGAAACCTGCTCTGGTGAAAGGTATGAAACGCTACCCAAGATCACACTTGATTCAGCTGTCATCGTGCTTCCGATCAGTGCGCCCTTGGCCAGGCCAAAGTCAGCAATTTTAATGCGGCCTTCTTTTGATACCAGAATGTTTTCAGGCTTTATGTCACGATGAACTATTCCCAACTTGTGGGCTGCTCCTAAAGCACTTAAGACTGGGAGTAAAAACTTTATTCCATCTGCAATCGGAATTGTTCCGCGCTCGGTTAAGTACTCTCTTAAGGTATGTCCGACAACCATCTCCATCACAATAAAGACAGCAGGAACTCCACTTTGATTCCACCCTTGATCTTGCACAGAGACAATGTTTGGGTGGCTTAGCGCAGCAGCGGCCTTTGCTTCTCGAATAAATCTTTCAACAAATTGTTCATCTTGAGCAAGGTGAGCGTGCATGATCTTCACCGCTACGCGACGATCAAGTCGAGTATCTATCGCCTCATAGATTGTCGCCATTCCTCCAGAGCCCATTTGCTTCAGGAGCTGATAGCGCCCATCGATGAGATGGCCAGTGAGATCAGACATGGGTAAATTTTAGGTTGAAAGTACGAATTCAGAGCGCTCTTTCGTGCGATCGCTGATGAAGTGTTGCTCCTGTTCTTCTAGCCACAAAGTCATCGAGTCCAAAATCTCTTCTCCATCGCGCTCTATAACTCGCTTGAATCCAACTGTTGGGTCAAGATCAAGCCAAATCGATGTCGAGAGATATTCCTCAATAGCACGTTGCGAACTTCCAACACCTTCGAGGATCAGCAGTGATGTACTGCCATGAAGACGCGGAGAGTCAAAGCGTTTTTCTGACCAGTTAAAGGGGGAGTAGATCAGATCCTTCTTTGCCTTATGACAGCTGGTGATCCACGTCAGTGATTCCGTGAGTTTTTCTCCAAGCGCTCCATCCCACCCTGCATACAGATCATCCATATGGATCACCGTAATTGTGAAGTCATTAGATAGGGCGAGAGAAAGTGTCGAAGCGAGAGTGGTTTTCCCCGCACCTGCCGGCCCATCAATGGCGATGATGGGCTGATCAGATTTGCTACAAATATCAGCGAGTGCTGCGATAAGTTCCATACCATTGCCTCCACCCAACTGCCGCAACAATTGTAAATACAAAGAATAGAGCAGAGGTAAGAAAGACTTCTTGTGAGTAGAAAAGCGCTGTATATCCAATATTGATGACAAGCCACATCGGCCAAGCTTCATACTTTTGGTAGACCATCAACATCTGAGCCGCGATTGAGCCAAAAAATAGCCCAGCATCGGCATACGTTGACGCTGCACCGAGTCGTTCAAGAATTGGGGCAAGCCCTAAGGTAAGAATGAGAATTAAGAGAAGAAGGTAGATGCGATAAGAGTTCTTGATTCTTCCCGGAACGGCTCCTTTCTTTCCCCAACCAAACCAGCCTGCAATCGCTGCTGCAATGAAAACTAATTGAAGTGCAGAGCTAGCAAAGTAATCAGATTGAAGGTAGAAAACTCCATAAAGAGCACTGCCTAGTATCCAGAATGGCCAGGTAATTCTCTTTCCAGTTACGCCAAGTGAGACTGCGATAAATGAGACAGTTGCTGCAACTATTTCTAGGGTCGACATGAGTGATTCCTTTCCGCGTCCGCATTACCGGACGGGTCTAGCGGTCGATCTCACGTTGAGATCCTCTCAGCAGCGCTTGTAATAAGCGCATGTGCTCCCGCGTTTTTAGTCTAGCGCACGACGAGCAGAAAGAGCCTGAACGTATGCCTTACCCGCCACACGAATCCTGCGGGCAGTAGATGTCTTGGCACGTTTATTAAAAACGTCATAGCCGATTGCTTCGACTTCATCAACGATTCCACAGTAGAGCTCACTAGCAGCGCGAATACAGGGCCGGCTCGTTGGGTGCAACAAATCAATACCAGGATCGGCTTCTCTTTGTAATTCTCGCACTCGTGCAATTTGAAACTTAAGGGCACGAACTATCTCAGGGGTTAACTTTCTGGCATAGAGCATCTCTTCATCAACACCATCGGCGGCGAGCTCATCAAGAGGTAGGTAGATGCGCCCTCTATCAAGATCTTCTCCAACATCTCGAATGAAGTTCGCCAATTGGAAAGCGACTCCAAGTTTTTCCGCCGGTGCGTAAGCGCCATCAGAAAGAGGGCCGAGAATAGGAACCATTTGAAGCCCAATCACGGCTGCAGATCCATAGACGTATTCACTTAAATCCTTGAATGTTGCGTATGTACCTACTGTTAAATCCATCTCCATAGAGTGAAGAAAATCAACGAAGTGTTGGTGGGGGATTTTAAATCGTGTGACTGTATCAACAAGGGCAGCCCCTACTGCGTCACTACTTTTTCCAGTTTCCAAATCCTTAAGAACCCCTGAGCTCCACTTATGAAGAGCATCTGCCTTTTCTTGGGGCGAAAGCGTTGATGCTAAATCATCAACAATCTCATCGGCATATCGCGCAAACCCATAAAGTGCGTGGACAAAGGGCCGCTTTTCTTTCGGCAAAAGGAGAGTTGCTAAGTAATAAGTTTTTCCATGGAGAGAATTAAGTCTTTTACACTCGCTATATGATGCACGCAGGGCAGGATCAGAGATGCCTGCAGCATCTAACTCATTCATTACTTAACAGGTCCAACAATTCGTTCAGCAGCAAGTCGTCCTGAAATCAGAACCATCGGTACGCCTACTCCTGGCTGTGTTCCAGAACCGGCAAAGACGATGTTTTCAAAACCTGCAGCGATATTGCGTGGTCTAAATGGACCAGTTTGGAAAAATGTGTGAGCACTGGCAAATGGCGCTCCACGTTCCATTCCCTGTGCCTGCCAATCAAGAGGAGTAGTCATTACTTCGGTTTCGATGCCAGCGCTGAAATCGGTGTAGCCACGATCTTCAAGAGTTTTGATCATATGGTCACGATATGGACCAGCCTGCTTCTTCCAATCAATATCAGCATCAAGGTTTGGTGTCGGATAGAGAATGTAATACGACTCTTTTCCGGCTGGGGCAAGAGCGGGATCATCTTTGCTTGGAATCGTGACGAGTACTGAAGGATCTGTCATCAAAATCTTCTTATTGATTAATTCGTCAAAAACTCCATCCCATGACTCACCAAAATGAATGTTGTGATGCGCGGCGTGGTCATATTTCTTCGAGGATCCGACGAGCAAGGTCACACAAGATGGCGAATACTTAAGACGCTTGATGTTCAGTGGGGTCTTTCCAAGAAGATCTCGCCACACAACCGGCAGATCTGGATTCATCACCAATGCATCACACTCATAGCGCTCACCTGTTGCCGTTGTCACCGCGCGGGCGCGTGAATTAACAACCTCAACGCCGGTGACCTCTGTGTTGTACTTAAAGATCACTCCATGTTTTTCAGCCGCCGCAGCCAGTGCGCGGGGGACTGCGTGCATTCCACCTTTAGGGAAGAAGACGCCATTGACTGAATCCATATAGGCAATAACTGCATAGATAGCAAGTGCTTGCTGTGGGCTCACGCCGGCATACATGGCTTGGAATGAGTACACCTTTTGCAGGCGTGGGTCTTTAAGAAATTGATTTACCTTTGGTGAAAGTTTCCTAAATCCACCGAGTGCAATAAGCCGAGCAAGATTGGGTGTGAGCAAGTTAAAGGGGGAATCAATGTTTCGATCAATGAAGTCGTTCATCTCATACTTATAGAGCTTGGTAACAAAATCCACATAGCGGCGATACCCGAGCGCTTCTTCAGCGCTGACTGTTCGTCTAATTTCTTCTTCCATCTCTGCAGTGTCCGCATGAACATTGATCACGCTTCCATCATGATAAAAAGCGCGATAGAGCGGCTTCACTGGAGTGAGTTCTAGCCAATCTTTCATATCTTCGCCAACGCAAGAAAATGCATCTTGAATCAGTGATGGCATTGTGAGAACAGATGGGCCGGTATCAAAAGCGTAGCCATCTTTTTTAAGAAGACCGTTGCGACCACCAGGAACGCTTTCACGTTCAAGAACTGTCACTTTACGTCCTGCGCCAGCAAGGCGAAGGGCAGCGCTCAAGCCGGCAAGACCTGCGCCGACAACGACAACGTGATCTGTCGGGCCTTTAATGCGTGCAACCATGATCGCTCCTAGCTCTTTCGCGCAGTTGCACTAGCGGCAAGTGCTGATAATAAATCCTGTGAATCAGGTGCTATCTCATGAGACTGTGATGCCTGGAGAGCGTCGTAGGTTAATTTCTCAATCAACCCTTCAACACTTTCCACTGCGCCACTATCAATAATGATGCCCCGAAGTACTTCAATGATCTCATGAGATAGATCTGGCCGCCCAAGATAGGAAAGTAGTTCGGCTCGTCCAGCATCGGTTGTACGTTCCATGGCCATCGCCATCAAGACTGTGCGCTTTCCTTCGCGTAGGTCATCTCCAGCGGGCTTTCCAGTGATAGATGGATCACCAAAAATCCCCAAGAGATCATCGCGTAATTGAAAAGCTTCACCGAGGGGGAGTCCGTATTCTGAAAGCTTCCAGTTGAGCGGATTATCTTTGCTTGGGTTACCAAGTGCGATCGCAGCACCTAGATGAAGTGGACGTTCAATACTGTACTTTCCAGATTTAAAGCGTGCGATGCGCAGAGATCGATCCACGCTAAAACTCTTCTCGCCCGCTTCGCGAACATCGAGATACTGCCCAGCCATTAACTCAATTCTCATTTCATCATGAATTTCTAGCGCGGCGAGTAACTTCGTCGATGAGATACCTGATGTATGAAGCATGTGATCAGATTGCACGAGTGCAAGGTCGCCTAACAGGATGGCCGCGGCTGTACCGAATTGTTCTGATAGCCCGGCCAATGCGTGCTCTTGGTGCAGGTTTTCAAATCGGCGATGGATCGCAGGTTTGCCACGGCGAGTATCGGATGCATCCATAAGATCATCATGAATCAGGGCGCAGGCCTGCAAAAATTCCAGACTTGCAAAGGCTTTTATCTCATTCGGTCCTACCTCTTTGCCAGCAGCTCTATGGCCAGCGTATGCAAAGAGAGGGCGAAGTCGCTTTCCGCCATCAAGGATGAATTCTTCAAGTCCATCACAGACAGGGGCTAACTGAGAGCCGATCGTTGTCAGATGCACCCGCGCATCGGCAAGATATAACGCAAGGGCTGCTTGAACTTGCTCGCGTACGGATACAAGTTCATCCATAACCTGACTATTCACGGGGGCAACGGTACCCTGACGCGGTGAGGATGAGACCTGAAAAGACTATGTACTCTTTTGAGTTTTTTCCTCCGAAAGATCTCGCTGGCGAAGATCGACTCTGGCAGGCGCTAGAAACTCTTGCACTTCATGCCCCTGACTTTGTGGCCGTTACATACGGCGCAGGGGGTGGCACACGCGATCGAACAATTCGCATCACCTCTGAAATCACAGCACGCACCAAGATTCCAACTGTTGCTCACCTTACCTGTGTCGGCTCAACCCGCGTCGAACTCATTGAAATTTTGGATCGCTATAAAGATGCAGGAATTAAAAGTATCTTGGCACTTCGTGGCGATCCAGTTGGTGGACCGCGCGCGCCGTGGACAGCAGTTGATGGAGGACTCACACACGCCGATGAATTGATCACTTTAGCGCGTGAACATAGTGATTTTACAATTGGTGTTGCAGCATTTCCTGACGGTCACCCAAATTCTGGTGGTGATATGAACAAAGATATCGATGTTCTGATCCGCAAACAATCACTCGGTGCATCCTTTGCAACAACACAATTCTTCTTTGATGTTGATAAGTGGAAGCGATTAGTTGACACTCTAGAGTCACGTGGCTGCGATCTCCCCATCATTGCCGGAGTACTTCCTGTCACAAATGTAAAGCTGCTCACTAAAATGGCAGAACTCGGGGGCACTCCAATCCCTGATTCAATAGCATCTCGATTTGCAGCAGTAGAAGATAATCCTGATGATGTTCGCAAACTCGGTGTAGAAATTGCGCTTGATCTCTGTAACGAACTCATCGACGCCGGAGTACCCGGAATACATTTTTATACGATGAACAGCTCGACAGCGACAAGTGAGATTTTTACTTCACTACAAGAACGGCGCTAGCAGATGAAGCGGGACGAGTTTTTTTCTACCTGGTCACACCTTCACCTAGGTGCCCAAGTTTCAGGTATCGTCAAAGGTTGGCTCACTATCTCTTTTGCGATAGCGCGAGTACTTCATTTCTTCCGTATTACCCCTAACCTACTGACCCTTGCTGGAATTCTCTTCGCAGCAGCTGCTCTCTTCTATCCGACAACAGTAATTGCCCTTGCTTTCTTGATTCTCTCTCTTATCTGTGATGGTGTCGATGGAAGTGTTGCAATCATCGGTAAGCGCGAAAGCGCACTCGGTGCCATTGCTGATTCAATCGCTGATCGAATCACCGAGGCGCTCTGGTTTATTGCTCTCTATCAATGGGGGATTCCTGCCGAATTTTGCTTAGCGCTCTTCGCTCTTGCCCTCATTCAAGAGTACGCACGTGCTCGAATGGCATCACTTGGGTTTGCAGAGATAGGTGTTGTCACCATTGCAGAACGTCCAGTGCGAGCCAGCGCTTTAGCCATCTTTATGGTTTTAGAATTACTTGAGTTTTCATTTGCGCCACTAGCGATCTATATTTTTACAGCAATGGCCACATTTAGTGTCTATCAAGTGATGAAGGCAGCCCGGGGTTATCTCGTTTAATAATTGCCTCTGCAACAATTTCCGCGCTTAATCCAACGAGCGGAAGTCCGCCGCCCGGATGAGCCGATCCACCAACGCAGTACAAACCCTTGAGCGGACTTCGATTCTTTGCACGGTTAAAGGCGCTCTGTGCTCCGTTGCTCGATGTTCCATAAATTGAACCACCAGGTGCCATCACACTTTTTTCTAAATCTGCAGGAGTACGAATCTCTAGTAGCTCTAGCCGATCACGAATTGAAATTCCTCGAGATTCAATGAGGTCAATGATTTTTTGAGCATACTTTTGCGCAAAGGCTCGGTCACTCCAATCAAAAGAGTCAGCTCCATGCCTTGGTGCATTAACCAGAACAAACCATGCCTCGTGACCAGCCTTACTCACCATTGTTGGATCGTGCGGGGCGCAGATATAGATAGTGGGGTCTTCAACCGGAATCTTCTTATTAAATATTGATTCAAACTCAGCGTCGTAATCGTGCGGGAAAAGAATAGTGTGATGTTCAAGTGGTTCATCGGTCGATGGCTTCAACCCCAAAAGAAGCGAAAAGCCGGCAAGAGAAGGCTCCATCTTCGCAATCTTCTTCTTTGCCCGACGCACAGATGCTGGTGGATTCTTAATCAAATGCGAGTAGATCAGCCCAGCGTCACTATTTGCTACAACAGTTGCAGCGCTTAACACTCGGCCATCAGCGAGAGCAACACCAGTGACCTCACCACCTGTATGGAGGATCTCGATGACAGGTGAGTTAAATTCAAAAGTCACACCACGATCCAGGCACCTTTGATAGAGAGCATCTGCAAGTTTTCCAACGCCACCAGTGATGTGCCATGCGCCGAAGGCTTCTTCTACAAAGGCGATAGATGAAAGAACTGCCGGAGCAGTACGCGGATCTGAGCCGCTATAGGTTGCATATCTATCAAGAATCTTTCGCAGATGCGGACTCTTGATCTTGAGCCCGCGTATAGATTTCCAGGGCGAGATTACAAATAAATCACGCACAAGAGAGCGTCGTTTCAATAAAGATGCCATGGACTTAAGTTCAGATTCAATGAATGGCTCACGCGAGACATCCCACATTGATTCTGCCCGTCGCATCACAGAGTCCCACTCGCGGGCGGAGTCATCTCCGTAAGAGTCAGCAATTGAATCGAGAGTTTTCTTCCGTGAAAGATTGGCAAAGCTCACATGTGTACCGTCATGGAATCGATAATCAAAAGATGGATCAACTTCCTTGAGTTCAACTACACGACCAAGAACTTCACCAGTACGTTGAAAGAGATCTCGATAAACCGCAGGGAGAGTCAGTAGTGATGGACCTGTATCAAATGCGTATCCATCTATCCACTCAGTCCGACATTTACCGCCATGGCGATCTCCCGCCTCAAAGACGCGAACGGTGTAACCCTTCCTTGCAAGGCGTGCAGCTGTTGCCATGCCACCCATACCAGCACCAATAACGATGACATCTTTGGCGTCAGGGCTCATAAAGAACGACCCTTCCACATGATTTTTTTGCGAAATAGATTTGAATAGATCAGCAGATACACAAAGAGGATACTCGAGATGGGATGCAAGAGTGCGTCGATAAGTAACGAGCGCGATGAAAGAGCCGAGACCATACGGGAAGCGATGACGAGGAGTAAGGCTATGGCTGCAGTTGTCGATCCTGTAAATGAAAAGATGAATGGCATAAGGCCCGAAATAATCATCAAGAGAGCGATTACCGATGAACCTATTCCCCCTCCAAAGCCTTGTGACAGTGATTTTCCATAACCATTACGAATTTCGCGAAAGTTTGAGTACATACGTGTCGAGGCGATTGAAGATCCATCGCAGACCCCACCGTGAAAACCATTGCGTACGAGTACTCGAGCAAGATCTATATCATCTAAAACACTCGATCTAATTGAGTCGAAAGATCCGGATGTAATGAGAGCACTTCTTTTGATAAAGAAAAATTGACCATTTGCCACAGCCAAAGATGGACGTGAGCTTTTCATCGCTAGACGTAGCGGAACCGTTGTCATCCATGTCCACTGCAAGAGAGGTTGAATCAATCGCTCTGAGAGAGTGAGCGCAATCTGGGCTGGGTATGGCGATAGGAAATCAGCCTGAGTACGAGTCAATACTGCATCCATTCTGGATAGCGCATCAGGAGATAAACGCACATCCGCATCGACTGTCACAATGAAATCATTCTTTGCATGAGTCAACCCTTGCGAGAGAGCCCATGGTTTGCCCAGCCACTCTTGTGGCAGTGGATCTGCATCAATAACTAACATGCCAGGGCGAGTCTTTGTCGCCTCTACTAAGAGCTCACGCGTGTTATCGGTTGAGTTATCGTTGATGAAAATCACTTCGTATCGAGGATGATCAAGAGCTGCCAGACTTTCGACCAAGGCGACGACATTGTCTTCTTCGTTTCGACACGGAACTAATAGCGAAAAGGTCAAGTGCCTAGAGCCCACTCGTGGTGGCCTAGTTATTGTCGATGAATTAACAAATGCCATCACGAAAAGAAAGAGATTGATTCCACATGCAAAGCTAAGAAGAATCGACATCAGGAATTACGCGCGATTGAGCCAACGAGTAAAGAAATACGGTGCAAGGATTGCCGCATAAATCGCTCCGGCAAAAAGCGCCAAACCTGGGCGATCAAAGAAGAAGAACTGAGAGACAAACCCACCGACAAGGCTCCACCCTAAGAAAATATCTGCTGCCAGAGTGCTCGGAGCATCTTTACGTCGCTCTGTTGGAAGAATGAAATGCAGAATAGCAATCAGGGTGAGACCCGAGAGTAACCATCCAAATGGATTCGATAATGGAATTTCAGGGGCGAATGGAAATGCTGCACCCGTTACTTCCCATGTCCAACGTCCTGCAGTAACCATTTGAGGATCAAGGAATAGATCCCACCCCATCAAGATCGCACCACCGTATAAAAAGACCCAAGCACCTGCAACGCGACGTGCAGCAATGAGTGCAGGGTAGGCCATCATCGCCCAGGCAAAGGGAACAACAAGTGGGACGTCAACGATGAAGAGCCCAAGAGTGCTGCTGTATTCATATACTCCAAAAGGCCAACCTGTGTTTACGCCGATTGTTTCAATAACTAATGCAAAAACTGTAGTGATCGCAAGGTATGTCAATGCAAATTTACTTCCAAAACTTAACCATGCGTGCAGGAACATCGCTGCTGCACCGCAATACACGGTTGCTAGTGTGAGAATCTCAAGAGGTCTTCCATCGAGAAGTGGATATGGAATTTGAAGCAAGATTGCTAACCCAAGTACCAAGGTCATCAGAATTTTTGAGCGCTGAGATTGGCCTCGTCGACGGTTTGCCCGCGGCGTGAAATCTCGAATAGACATGGGCTAAGTCTGCCTTACTAGAGTTCTCCACGCATATCGCGCAGAGCAAAACGTGAAAATAGCTCTTCGGCATACCAATTAAAGCGATGGGTCGCCTCAATTGCACCTTGATGAGCGCTTCCTTTGTAAGCAAAATCTCGCAGCGCTTTTCCGTTCTCCCATAATGAGAATGTGCCCTGCAATCCAACCGGTGCTTCGCCTATTCCGATTGCGGCAATAAGACCAGGGGATTGATGCAATTCTGTCGAAACCGGTGGGACTGCTGCCCAGAAGCGAAAATTCTGAAGCCATTTAATGCGCGCACGAGTAATTGCTATCACTTTCGCATCTGCTGAAGGAGTATGGCTCCAATCAAAAGGATTAGATCCAGACCAAAGACCGTGGGCGGCAATCGGATCTAGAATCATTCGAACTTCATTGCTTGATCGTTTTTTCCATCCCTTAACTACTGCATTGTTGTCAATCGCATCTAGCTGAGCCTCATCAAGTACAACGAGTGCGCCCCATCGAGATAGATCAGCATCACTGGGCGTGAAATTCTCGCCAGTTCCAGTGCCGAGCATCTTTGCAAAGTGAACACCGCGAGAATTCCTTAAACGCCTGCGATCGCGTGCCATCGAGAAAAGTGCAAAAGGAAGGCTCTTTTTCTCGATCTTCCAAAAGTATGCAACAACGACTTTTTCCACCCTCACTCACCAACGATCATCGGTTGTGCATTGGTGCAACGAATGAGTTCTGCATAACTAGTTGGATACACCGCATGGGGATGTCCAGCAGCAGCCCAAACAACGTCGTAATCGTTTAGCGCTTCATCAATAAGAATTATTTCTGGCTTTGAAATCCACCCTAATGGGCTAACACCTCCTATTGAGTAACCAGAAATTTCTTTTACAAAGTCTGCATCAACCCGCACAAGTTTTTCGATGCTTAAATTCCTTGCAACCAGATCTGTATCCACTCGATGGCGACCACTTGTGATGATCAGGAGTGCTCCTCCTGATGGAAGTTTAAAGATTAATGACGATGCAATTTGGCCTACTTCAACCCCGAGTGAGTCAGCAGCTTCTTGGGCAGTGCGGGCACTGTCACTTAAAGCATGAATACGGCCAGCAACATTGAGGCGATCCATCGCTTCTTGGGCACGCTTTACCGATACACGCCCAAGAATGTGTTCCATAGATCAAGAGTACGACATCGCCCGAACTATCAGCATTAGTACTCTCGATGGTTTAGCGTTAGCGGCTATGAGCCCGCAGAGATTACGAGCCACTACTCCTGTGGCCATTGCAGGGCAGGCACGTAAATCACTCTTGGCTATGTTCTTATTGATGGGCATGGTCTCAATGGGATGGGTTCCACGAATTCCTGAAATCAAAGATGCAATCGGACTCACCAACGGTCAATTTGGATTTATCTTGTTGGCAAGCACCTTTGGTTCTGTTACAGGTGCGCAACTTGGCGGCCGCGCGATTCATACATTTGGTTCACGCAGAGTTACTCAAGTAGCTATTTCGATTATGCCGTTGGGCCTTGCAGGAATGGGCCTTGCGAATTCTGGGCTGGCACTTGTGATCTCACTCTTTACTATGGGATTTGGATATTCATTAATGGATATCTGCCTAAACGCACAAGGATATACCGTTGAGAGGATTATTAAAAAGCGTTGCATGTCAACACTGCATGCCATGTGGAGTGTGGGTGCATTTCTTACTACTGTGATTGGTGGATCTGTTGCACGTTTTGTTTCCTATGAAATAAACCTTGTGGCAATCGCGATATTTGCAGCAATTGCATTTATTCCTGCAGCTTTTTTCCTACTACCAGGAGATCTAGATGAGCACGACGGGGGAGAAGAAGAGACTAGCGCCAAGATTCCACTCTTTGGAAAGAGCGTTCTTTCATTGTGGGGATTGGGTATTGGATTATTTGGTTGTCTGATCGCTGAAGGTGCAGCAAGTGATTGGGCAGGGATTTTGCTTCGCGATGATATGGGCTATGGCAAGGGAGTGAACGCCTCAGGTTTTGCCAGCTTTGCACTCGCGATGATTGTGAGTCGCTTGCTAGGTGATTGGACGCTCGATCGCTTTGGCCCAGCGAACACAGTCAAGTATGGCGCTTACCTTGGAGGATTTGGTTGGGGCGCTGCAATTGTGATTGCAGTTCCTCTCTCTGACTCACATCCACTCATTGCTCTCATCATTATTAACTTGGGATTTGCCTGTGCAGGATATGGAATGGGTCCCATGTTCCCAGCATTTATTCTTGCAGCAGGTGCAACACCAGGTGTAGCCCCTGCTGTTGCTATTGCCCGAGTAGGTGTCATTGGAATTGCAGGTTTTTTCTTTGGGCCAACAATCACGGGACTTATTTCAGAGTTTACAAGTTTGCCAATTGCACTTTTCTTCCCAGTTGCCATGCTGTTTCTAGCCGGCTTTTTATCGCGAACTATTAAAACTGAAAAGGACCGTGACTAAGTAGCTCTAGCGTTAGAGAATAAAGATTCGCTCGACAAGGCTAAAGGCGGCTACTGCGAAGAGGAAGTATGCAAAAATCTTTCGTAAGAGAACATCCCTTATAGGCAATTTAATTCGAGATGCAATTTGAGCAATGATGACAGCGCTAGCGCCCATCAAGAGTGGGATCTCCCACGAGATTTCACTCCAGAGTTGAAAGTGTCCGAGCAAGGCAGTAGCTGAATTCATGGCGATGACTAAGAGCGCTGTGCCAGCAGCAATCGATTGTGATGTCCCAAATCCGAGGACCAGAACAGGGATCACTAGGAAGCCTCCACCGATGCCAAAGAGACCGGTGATTGAACCAATCAAGAGTGAGACTCCAATGAGAACTGGCCACGTCATTCGTTTGTGAATAGTTGTCAGCGGTGAGCCAAGCATGCTCAGACCTGCAAAGATAATGACAAATGAGAATCCGATAGCGATAAAGTCTTCTGGTAAACGATGAACAAGGCTTGAGAATCCGATATTTGTAGCTAAACCAATAGCCCAAATAGCCAGGGCATCTCTGTAGTAAATTTCCTTACTTTTAATTTTTGCGCTAGCCCCAGAAAGTGCGGCCGCACCGACAACTGCTAGCGCTGAGGTTGATGCAACTGATGGTGCCAATCCAAAGCCGTAGATCAAGATTGGAACTGCCAGCATCGCACCACCAGCGCCAACAAATCCGAGAACTGCTCCGATGAATATGCCTGCAATGAGTGCGGCCAGTATTTCCATAGAGCCATCCTCTCAGATGTGAGTTGCTAAAAGAGGAAAGCCCCCGGTTTCCCGAGGGCTTCCTTATCTCACAAGTTTCTTTTTATTTTACTTGAAGAGCGAGATGCTTCCGATATTCACGAGAAGATCTCCACCCTCAACGACGCCCGATGCTACGAGTGCGACAAGGATGAGTGCAGCACCTGCAAGTGAGAGGTCCTTATTGAAGGCGATCTGCTCTTGCATCTTTGTATTCGCATCGGTCTCTTTCCAGAAGTTATGGAAAATCACAGCTGCAAGTACGAGTGTGATGGCAATGAGAAGCGCGCCGAAATCTACATATGTGCCGATGACGATCAAGATGCCGCCAACTAGGAAGAAGAGGCCACTTGCCATTACTCCAAGCTTTGCCGCCGGGAGCTTCTTGTACTGCGCGTAGCCGGTCATAGCCTCAAGCTTTGCGAAGTGGCCAATGCCTGATGCGATGAAGAGGGCAGCAAAAAGCAGCTGGCCGATGAATAAAACGATGGTCATTATTTCTCCTTAGGTGCAATCAATAGTTTCTCTTACCCACTTAGGATAGAGGATTTAGTTGAAATTTCAACTATCTATCGGTCACCTGAGCGTGGGCGTGTTGGCCGCTTGATCTTGTCAGGGGTGTGGGCTATTTTTCGAACATCTGTTCGAACATTTTTTGATAACTACTCCACATAGCTAGAAAGCAGGCAGTACCGATGTCAGTCCCAGAGATAGCCCCGCCACATGATGTTCTCGCCGATGGCATGGATGCGATGGCTACACCTATCGAGTTCACCTTTAAAGGTAAGCGCTTTCGCATCCACGCTGTTCTTTCACGCTGGTGTGAAGCCGGTGGATGGTGGAATCGAGTCAGTGATGGTCGCTATCGCCCTGATGATGGAGCGCGCGCACTGTGGACGGTAGAGGCGGCGCCGATTGGTGCACTGACAACATTTGAAATCGAACGCGATGAAGCCACGGGGCAGTGGCTTATTAGATCTGTCTGAGAATCTATCTAATAACTCATGAGCTTTATACATCTGCGCGTTGCTAGCGCCTTCTCCATGAAATATGGAACAACTCAACCAGATGATCTTGTTGAGCGCGCTCGCGAGCATGGCGCACCGGCTCTGGCTCTGACAGATCGCGCCAGCCTTTCAGGTGCTATCCGTTTTGCAAAGGCATGTGTTACTCATGGGATCGCACCGATTATTGGAATCAATCTTCCTATAGAGATCACAACCCCAATCAAGAGTCAGCCACTACCTCGCGTGACTGTTTTAGCTCACGGTGATGGGGGATGGGCTCACCTTGTACGTTTTCTTACCGGCCTCCATATGAATAAAGGTGATGGCGAAGTTCGCATTACCACCGATCTCTTAGAAAAATTTAGCGCTCATAGCACTCAATTACATCTTCTCCACGGGCCACAATCACCGCTGAGTTATGAACTAGCAGCCCACAGAACAGATAGAGCGCTCGACCTCTTTAATCTCACTCGTGGATTCTTTAGTGATCATGCCATTGAATGCGTTTCACATTTAATTGCAGGTAACGGTCCTGGCTCTACCGCGCATGCTGCTAGGTCGCTGATCTTTGCTCGTGATCACGATATCGATGCGGTGATTACCAATGCAGTACGAATGCGCGATCCTAGCGATGGCCCCATTGCAGATCTCTTAGATTGCGCTCGCCAACTCGTGCCGTTGGATTTCAGACATATTGAACGCCGCAATAGCCAGGCTTATTTAAAAAATAGTGAAGAGATGACACAAGTAGCTACAGAGGTAGCGCGCGCAGCAGGTGAGGCAACACCGCGTGCACTCCTTAAGACGACGCGAGAGTGGGCAGAGCGCGCACTTTTATCACCACAGCGAGACATTGGTCTTGGAGGAATCCATCTTCCTGAACCACATATTGTTGGTGCAACATCACAGAGTTCGATGCGCACTCTTTTGCGTTCACGAGTGGAGACAGGAATTCATTGGCGCTATAGCGCAAATAAGGATGTGAAGGCTGCTCGGATGCGTTTAGATGATGAGCTCGCAACAGTTGCATCCTTGGGGTACGAGTCTTACTTTCTTACCGTTACAGATATTGCAGAGATGGCTCGCGATAAAGGGATTCGCGTTGCAGCGCGAGGAAGTGGTGCTGGCTCTCTGATCTGTCACTTACTTGGTATTTCTGGCGTTGATCCAATGCGCCATGGACTTTTAATGGAGCGTTTCTGTTCACCACTCAGGGCGGCTCTACCCGATATTGATATTGATGTGGAATCAGACCGTCGACTTGAGATATATGAGATGGTCTTTAACCGCTATGGGTCTCCATCGCTACATCTGCCAGGTGCAATCTCGCGTGCTGCAACGGTTGCAATGTTTGATACCTATCGAGCCCGCCATGCGATCCGAGATACAGGTGCCGCCCTTGGCCTACCAGCGGCAGAGATTGATCTTCTTGCAAAGGCGATGCCACATGTGCGTGCACGCAATATTCAAGCGGTACTGCAATCTCTTCCTGAATTAAAGACTTTAAATACCTCAGCACCTCTTATGGCGATGACGGTATCTCTTGCACAAGAACTTGATGGTCTACCACGCCATCTTGCTATGCATCCATGTGCAGTTGTTCTCTCTGATGGCGGTCTCTTAGATCGCATTCCTCTGCATATGAATGCCGGTGGATATCCGATGGTTGAATTTGATAAAGACGATGTAGAAGATATCGGTCTGCTTAAACTCGATATCTTGGGTGTACGCATGCAATCCACATTGGCATATGCAGTCTCTGAGATTGAAAAGATAGAAGAGAAGAAGATTGATATTGATGCAATCTCACTCGAAGACAAAGCAACGTATCAACTTATCCAATCCACTCGGACACTCGGAATCTTTCAAATTGAAAGTCCGGGTCAACGCGAGCTGGTAGGTAAACTTAACCCGCGAACCTTTAACGATCTGATTATCGATATCTCACTCTTTCGACCAGGACCAGTAAAGAGCGACATGATCGCCCCCTTTCTTAATTCACGACACGGATTTACCGCAGCCGATGTCATTCATCCTGATTTAGCTCCCATTCTGCAAGAGACTGAAGGCGTTGTTGTCTTTCATGAACAAGTGATCTCCATGATCGCCACCATGACAGGAATCTCTCTTGCTAGCGCTGATGAGAAGCGACGTTCACTAGGGGATAAACAGGGTCAACAAGAAGTCTGCGACTGGTTCTTTCCTGCAGCAACGCAGAAGGGGTACCCACTTGATGTGGTTACTAAGGTCTGGGAGATCTTGCGCGCCTTTGCATCCTTTGGTTTTTGTAAAGCTCATGCTGCAGCCTTTGCTCTTCCTACCTATCAATCGGCATGGCTAAAGACGCACTATCCCGCTGAATTTATTGCAGGAGTTCTTACTCATGATCCGGGAATGTATCCGCGACGCCTTATTCTTGATGAGGCAAGGCAGATGGGAATTACTTTGGCCCCACTTGATGTGAATAAATCAGATGCGTCATATCGTGTTGAATCTGATGAGGGTAAGAAATCAATCCGTATCGCACTCTCCTCAATTGCTGGAATTAGCGATCATGAGATCGCATCAATTATTCACGGCAGACCATATATAGATATGGCAGATTTTGTGGCACGAAGTGGTTCATCAACTCCTGTTACTGAATCACTGATTCTTACTGGAGGCTTTGATGAATTGCATTCACTCGATAATGGAAAAATTAATCATCGCGACCTTCTCTTACACCTGAGCGATATTGATAAATCACACTCTGCGAAGAGTTCAAAAAAAGGTGCAGGTGGTGCACAGATGACATTTGGCTTTACCCCACCCGCTCTCATCTCAAGTGGGCTACCAGATATCACCGTTAATGAACGAGTGCGTCATGAAGTAGAGCGACTAGGCATGGATATCACCCACCACATGCTTGAGTTCTATGCACCCTTTCTTAACGCTATTGGGGCGGTGCGTTCTTGTGATCTTCTTACTCAACGTTCGGGTGCCGATGTTTTAGTTGCTGGTGTCAAAGTTGCCTTACAGACACCACCTATTCGTTCAGGGCGACGCGTTATCTTTCTTACCCTTGATGATGGATATGGTTGTAGCGACTCCACCTTCTTTAGCGATGTGCAGAGCAGTAGCGCTGCCCTTCTCTACTCAACATCACTGATCCTTGTGCGCGGTGTTACTCGCCGCACAGGAGATCGCGGAATATCAATACGTGCTACAGAGGCATGGGGTCTACGTGAGGCCTACGATAAATGGCAGATTAGTAAGGGCAGTAAGGTGGCTATATGAGCAGTGCGTACGAGGCGACGATTTTGCATGTCGATATGGATGCATTCTTTGCATCCGTCACAGAGCGTGATCATCCCGAGCTCAAAGGTAAGGCCGTTGTCATCGGTGCTGGAGTGCGCGGTGTGGTGACATCGGCAAATTATGAGGCGCGTAAATTTGGAATCAAGGCTGCGATGCCTGTTGGTCGTGCGCAGAGATTAGCTCCGCATGCGATTTTTATTCCACCAGACCATAAACGTTATAGCGAAGTTTCAGAGCACATTATGGAGATTTTTCATTCATTTACCCCGCTGGTTGAACCCATTTCACTCGATGAAGCTTTTCTTGATGTCACCAAGGCAAAGCGATTACTTGGTGATGGAAGAGCAATAGCTACGGCAATCCGTGCAAAAGTTGAAGAGCAAGAGGGAATTACATGCTCTGTTGGTATCGCCGCTTCTAAGTTCATTGCAAAACTTGCATCACAGCGCTGTAAACCAAATGGAATGTTAGAAATTCCTACAGATCGAGTCCTTACCTTTCTTCATCCTCTTCCTGTATCTGCGCTGTGGGGAGTAGGGCCAAAGACCAATGAGGTGCTTGAGCAATTAGGACTTCGTACCGTCGGAGATATTGCACAGACACCGCCACAGACTTTGATTCGAGCACTCGGTCAGGCGGCAGGAGAATCGCTCTATGAACTTGCATGGGGTCGCGATGATCGTGATGTGATTCCGGAAGAACCTGATAAGAGCATCAGCGCTGCAGAGACATTCGATCGTGACATTGACGATCCTGAAATCATTGCAAAAGAGATTTTACGAATGTGCGAGAGAGCCTCTTCGCGAATGCGTGAGCGTTCACTCTTTGCCAAAACAATCTCATTGAAGGTGCGCTTTGCAGATTTCACAACCGTTAATCGTTCAAAGACAGTTGCATTACCAATTGATACAACGCATGAGATTTATGAAGTTGCTAAATCTTTATATGAAGGCTTGAAGTTGGGGCGCTCACGGATTCGACTTGTTGGAGTCTCATTAGAAAACTTGCATACCGAAAGTCATGAACAACTCGAACTAGGGGGCCGGGAATCGAGTTGGAGAGAACTTCAAGGAGGGATAGATGCCGCGAAGGCCCGATTTGGTGGCGATAGCGTGCGACCTGGTCGCCTGATCGATGAAGAGTGACCATTCCTACCCTTTCTCAGCGGGAATCTGAGTAGTCAGGGAGAAAAAGTTGATCTAGAGTATGCATATGCCACTTTCTGAGCATGAAAAACGCCTCCTAGCGCAGATGGAAGAAGCTCTCGCAGCTGATGACCCGCGCCTTGTGAGCGCTCTGACTGGCCCCGCGAAGGTTTCTCGTAACCGCGTCTTTCTCGCCATCGCCTTGCTTCTCGGTGGAATAGCTACCCTCTTTGCAGGCTTAATCGCCCAAATCACCGCCATTGGCCTTCTCGGATTCCTTGTCGCCCTGACCGGCGTAGTCCTCATGCTGCGCGCATTCACAGCACCTGGCGCGCTCATTTCGGCGACACAGAAGGGTAAAGGGCGTGCTCCACGCTCGCAGAAAGGCTTTGGAGATCGACTTCAAGACCGCTGGGATCAGAGAAACTTCGACCAGTAAGACAGACCCGCCCATACCGAATCCAATCGGAGCGAACCCGCCCATGAGGCGGGTTTTTTCTTGCCCATTTTTTAGACCCTGAAGAGAGGGAGCTGTAGGGCAAGTGCTGGGAATGGGTGGGGTAGGAGTGGGGGAGAAAGGGGAGATCGTGGGGAAAGGTGGTTGAAAAAGGAGGAAAAGGGAGTAAAGTGGGGGATTAAGCGCAGGTTCACGCATAGCGCTTACAACCTTGGGGAAGGGGTCAGAGATGTTTCTTGGTACTCACGAACCCCGCCTTGATGAAAAAGGTCGCCTCATCCTTCCCGCCCGATTCCGCGAAGAACTTTCTTCAGGTCTTGTTATCACAAAGGGACAAGAACGTTGTCTCTATGTTTTTCCAGCAACTGAATTTGAAACATTGACACAGACCTTGAGACAAGCGCCAGTTACTGCAAAAGCAGCACGTGATTATCAGCGCGTGATGTTTGCAGGCGCACACGATGAAATTCCTGATCGTCAAGGTCGCGTAACAATTCCACAAGGTCTTCGTACATATGCCGGACTTGAAAGAGAGTGCGTTGTTATTGGCGCAAACACTCGAGTTGAAATTTGGGATGCACAAGCGTGGAACAAATATCTCGCAGATCGTGAAGAAGGTTTTGCCGATGTTTCAGAAGAAGTATTTCCAGGACTTTTTTAAAAAACAAAAACTTAATAGCAGTACAAGCAAGTAAAACAACTACATAGCGCTCTCTCGATTGTGGCCACCGTCGACCCCATGCCTAGGTTTTAAGGCCGAGAGCAGACGCCCCTTCCCCGGCGCCTGCTTTTGTGAGATCCGTCGGCCGGCGGTGACCAGAGTTGAGAGAGCAGATTCATTCAATAAAAAGTAATGAAAGTCAGAAGTGGGGGAGAAGATGCAACACATATCAGTAATGCGCGATCGTTGCGTTGACCTCTTAGCCCCTTCTATTGAGATGCATTCCCAACCTGTAGTAGTTGATGCAACTCTTGGATTAGGTGGGCATACAGAAGCGCTACTTTCTCGTTTCCCTCAATTGACGGTAATTGGAATTGATCGCGATACTCGCGCACTTGAGAAAGCAAAGAAGCGTTTAGCAGTCTTTGGTGACAGGGTAAAGACATCTCACGCAATCTTTGATGAGATAAGCGAAGTTGTCGCAGCTCATGGCTTCACCCAGGTCTCTGGAGTTCTCTTTGACCTTGGAGTCTCTTCAATGCAGCTTGATGAGCAAGATCGAGGATTCTCATACTCACATGATGCTCCGCTCGATATGCGAATGGATGCAACCCAAGGAATAACCGCCTTCGAAATTGTTAACCACTACGAACCAGGAGCGCTAGTAAAGATTCTGCGCACATTTGGTGAAGAGAAGTTTGCAACTCGTATTGTCGAAAACATTGTCAAAGCACGCTCGCAAGCACCTCTGAATTCGACAATGGAGCTTGCCACATTGGTTAAAGAGAGTATTCCAGCAGCCACCCGTCGCACGGGCGGAAATCCAGCAAAGAGAACCTTTCAAGCGCTTCGAATTGCAGTCAATGACGAACTCGGCGCAATTACTCGTGCCCTACCCCAGGCTCTGGATCTCGTTGATGTGGGCGGCCGCGTAGTTGTGATGTCCTTTCAATCACTTGAGGACAAGATCGTAAAAGAGATTTTCGTTGAGGCCTCAACTTCAAAGAGCCCACGAAATCTCCCTATGGATCTCCCTGAATATGCTGCGAAATTTTCCTTAGTAATTAGAGCGAGCGAAAAAGCCAGTGAACTTGAACAAGATGAGAATCCTCGATCAACATCTGTTCGCCTCCGCGCAATCGAGAGGGTGGCCGCATAATGTCGATCGCAGCACTTGCCCAACAAACTCGTGAGAAAGTCATCACTCAATCTTCACGTGCAATCCTTAAGCTTGTTCCAGAAACCTCTGAAGGTGTTCAAGCGACCCAAAGGTTTTTTGCAGTATTTGTGAGCGTTGTGGCAACACTTGGATTCCTTGCCCTTCTAGGTGTCCACACATTATTGGCACAAGATGCCTTCAAGCTCTCTGAATTGAAGTCAGATGCAAAGATGATTGCTGATCAGCGCGAGGCAATTTCGAGAAAAATGGAGCTCTACTCTTCGCCTCAAGCGCTAGCAAATCAAGCTGCCTTGTTGGGAATGAGTCCTTCTGAAAACCCAACGTTCCTAGATATCTCTCCAACGATGCCAACAATTTCTGAGAGTGACGGTGTCTCGCGTGGGTAATTTCGAACTATCAGTTAAGCGCATTCGAACCTTGTTCGTTATTGCGCTTGTGATTTTTCTACTTTTTGGCGCACGCCTTATTCAAATTCAAGCAATTCAATCAGGGGAGTACAAGCTCAAGGCAGCCAATGAGATGGAGTCCACGCGTGCAATCCCCGCTCCACGAGGTGAGATCACAGATATCAATGGTGTGGCCTTCGCACGAAGCGTCTCCGCAATTAACATCGTCGTGGATCAGCAGATGATTAAGGATCCTGCACGAGTAGCCCTTTTTGTTGCACCTATATTGGGACTTACAGTTGAAGAGGTTGAACTCTCGATTACGGGAGACCGTAGATATTCGATGGTTCTTGAGAGTGCGCAACCGAGCACGTGGAATCGTCTTACTGCGGCAATTGAACGTTACAACGCGACTCTCGAACCAGTAGATTTTGAAAAGAGAATTTCTGGCTTCTTCTCCGAGCGTGGTTATGTCAGAGAGTATCCATCTGGAAATCTCGTCTCTTCCCTTGTTGGATTTGTTCGCAAAGATGGCTTAGGTGCATCAGGTGTTGAACTGAGTATGAATTCTTCGATCACTGGAACACCTGGGTTGTATTCATTTGCCCGTGGCCGTGGAGCAGAAATACCAGGATCCCAGTCAGAGATAGTCGCCGCTGAAGCAGGAACAACTGTGCGCCTTACAATCGATAGAGACATTCAATGGGTTGCTCAAAAGGCAATTGCTGAGGCTGTACGAAAAGCGAGAGCAAGTAGCGGAACAGTGATTGTTATGGATCCAAAAACTGGCGCGATCTTGGCCCATGCCACCGCTCCAACATTTGATCCAAATAACACAAAGAAAGTCTCTTTAGATTTAATGCGCAACCCATCTGTCCAAGATGCCTATGAGCCTGGATCAACAGGAAAAATCGTAACTTTGGCCGCAGCTCTAGAAGAAGGAAAGATCACGCCAGAGACAGTTTTTGATGTGCCTTACAAGATCAAAAGAGGTGGTGAGGAATTTAAGGATCACGATCCTCATCCACTTCAAAAACTAACAACTGCTGGAATTCTTGCAGTATCAAGTAACACCGGAACAATTAAAATTGCAGAGACAATGAGTAACGACACTCTCTATTCCTATCTCAAGAAATTTGGAATCGGTACAAAGACTGGCGCAGGGCTGCCAGGGGAGAACGTTGGAAAATTGCTCGAAGTCAAAGATTGGTCGGGAACAACAGCGCCCACAGTCGCTTTTGGTCAGGGATACTCCCTCAATGCGATGCAAGCAACAAGCATCTTCGCAACAATCGCCAATGATGGAATCAGAGTCTCTCCAACAGTAATCGCAGGTACTAGCGATTCGTCAGGAAACTTCACTCCTTTCAAATCTGAAAAAGGAACAACGGTTGTCAGTCCAGAGACGGCGGCCAAGATGCGCCTCATGATGGAGAGTGTGGTCTCATCACATGGAACCGCACCAAGTGCGTCAATTCCTGGATATCGAGTCGCAGGAAAAACTGGTACGGCGATTAGATATGACGATCTATGTGGCTGCTATAGAGGTTACACAGCATCCTTCATTGGTTTCGCACCTGCTGAAGCCCCAGCGTATGTCATCAACGTAACGATTCAAGATCCAAAGGGTGCCTATTACGGTGGATCTCTGGGCGGCCCAGTATTTAAAAAAGTAATGACATTTGTTCTACAGAGCAAACACATTTCCCCTTCAGGGGCGACCTTTCATCCAATAGCACTTGATCTCAAAGAGTTGAATGCAAAGAAGCGCGCGGAGAATAAGGCAGCAAAGATCGAGATTTCCCAGGCGAGTAACAGGGGATAGATCGTGCGACCACTCCTTGAATACTCAATTAGCGTGGAGCTGATTTCTCATTTACTCAGCGTTGAGACCACATTAGATCCTCAGCTCACTTTCACGGGTGTGACATCAGATGATAGAAATGTGATCGCAGGAGATCTCTTCCTTGCCTATCCTGGAAAAAATTCACATGGTGCAGAATTTGCTCAGAGTGCAATCTCTAGAGGAGCACGTGCGATCCTTACAGATCCACGCGGCGCTGAGATCGCACAGGGCTTGCCGGTTATTGTTATTGCTAGCGCTCGTATTGCTGGTGCCCTGGTGAGCTCTCATCTCTATGGCAAACCGATACAAGAGATGCAGAGTATTGCTATAACTGGAACGAATGGGAAAACAACAGTATCTACTTTGCTCTATCAACTTTTGCAATTAGCAGGACGTGAAACTGGCTTGATCGGAACTGTTGAAACACGCATAGGGCGTCAACGACTGGAAAGTTCACGAACAACTCCTGAAGCTGATGATTTACAGGCACTTGCTGCGTCCATGAGTGAGCAGCACCTACGCCACCTCGTCATGGAGGTATCAAGTCATGCGATGGTGATGAACCGAATCCATGGCTCTCACTTTGCTATCGCAGGATTTACCAACCTCACACAAGATCACTTAGATTTTCACGGCAACATGGAGGAGTACTTCGCAGCAAAATCTTCACTCTTTTCGCTTGAATTTGCAGACCAGGCCTTTATCAATATCGATGATCCTTATGGTCTAAGACTTTTTACCAACTGTCAGATCCCTGCAACATCGCTCTCTCAGAGCAATCCTCAGGCTACCTGGCACTACACATCAATTACTCCAACCGCTCGTGGAACGGATTTCTCACTTCGTGGCAGCGGAGGAATACTTATCGAATCATCAACTCCTCTACGCGGAAGTTTTAATCTAGATAACCTACTTTTGGCTCTTGCGATTGCAACCGAGTGTGGAATCGATCCCTTGGATAGCGCAGCGCTTACTCCGAAACTTTATGGTGCACCGGGGCGTATGGAGGTAGTTGATAGAGGACAGAGTTTTAACGCTTTAGTTGATTATGCCCACACACCTGATGCTGTTCGTAGCGTGCTCGCCACCGCAGCAGCCTTTACCTCCGGAAGAGTCATTGCCGTACTAGGTTGTGGGGGCGATAGAGATTCGAGCAAGCGCCCACTCATGGGCAAGGCTCTGCATGAAGGTGCCGCTATTGCAGTGTTTACAAGTGATAATCCAAGAAGTGAGAATCCGATGGAAATCCTTAAGGAGATGACATCAGGAATTTCTGTATCAGAACCGTCTGCAGTAATCAGTGATCGAGCAGCAGCTATTGCACATGCGGTCTCACTGTCGCTGCCAGGTGACACCCTTCTCATTCTTGGCAAAGGTCACGAAGTAGGACAAGAAGTCGCTGGTCAGACGATCGACTTTGACGATCGCGTGGTTTTGGCAGCGGCAATAGAGGCGCAATCATGATTCCTTTACTCGCTTCACAGATTGCAGAAATAGTTAATGGAGTTCTCGAAGGCGGGGATGTGGAGGTCACTGCAGCCCCGGTACTGAACTCTTCTGCAGCCACTCATGGTTGTATCTTCTTAGCTTTCGCGGGAGAGAAATCAGATGGTCACACCTTTGTTTCCGACGCCTTTGCACGCGGATGTGTCGTTGCAATTACCTCTCAAGCGGTCAATGAACGACACATTCTCGTAGATGATGTCACTGCAGCACTTACAGCTTTAGCACGCTTTGTTCGAGAGAGATTAACAAACCTGACAGTTATTGGCATCACGGGTTCGCAAGGTAAGACTACGACTAAAGATCTTCTGCGTCATATGTTGTCTCAGCATGGAGAAACGATTGCTCCTCAAGGAAATTACAATAATGAACTCGGCGTTCCTCTTACAATTTTAGAATGTTCGATGACAACGAAATTTGCAATCATCGAAATGGGTGCGCGCCATAAAGGAGATATTGCCCATTTGGCTTCTATCGCTCAACCAGATATCGCAGTAGTTCTGCGCGTTGGCATGGCTCATCTCGGCGAATTTGGATCGATGGAACTTATCGCGGAGACGAAATCAGAGCTTGTAAGTTCACTTAAAGATAATGGAATTGCGATCTTGGGGCAGTATGACCCATTCACTAAGGCGATGAGCTCTTTACATCATGGCCACATCATTACCTTTGGAGTCGCACACTCCGATCTCGTTCGCGCAACGGAGATTGAGCTTCGCGAAGGCCGTCCTCACTTTGATCTCGTCACCCCAGAAGGTCGAGCCGCAGTAGGCCTAAGAATTGTTGGCGAACATCAGGTAGCAAATGCCCTCGCCTGTGCCGCAGTCGGAACCGCATTGAAATTCTCGCTCGATTCGATTGCCGGTGCACTTTCCACTGCATTCATCGAGAGCCGTTGGCGTATGCAGATTGAGGAGTTCTGTGAAGTTGTTCTGATCAATGATTCCTACAACGCAAGCCCTGATGCGATGGAGGCAGCCCTTAAAACCTTGATTCTCTTTGCCCAAGAGCGCGGAGGGCGATCATGGGCATTTCTAGGAAAGATGGCTGAACTCGGCGAGTCCTCAGAGGTGGCACATCAACACATTGGCACCCTTGCCTATGAACTTGGTATCGATCATCTGGTTGCGATTGATACCCCGGAGTACTTAACAGGGGAGTCATCGACGGCAGGCATAACGACACATTCCTGCTCACGCGAGGAAGCGATCGCACTTGCAGAGCAAGTTGAACCAGGTGATGTGATTCTTGTAAAGGCTTCTCGATCAGAATCGTTTGAACTTATTGCGGAAGAGATTGAAAAGGTTATTAGGGCTCGGCACGGAGAGATTGAACAGATAGGAGGTGAGTTAAGTTGAGAACTATTCTGATGGCTGGAGGATTTGCACTCCTTATCTCTCTCTTTGGTACCCCTGTGTTGATTCGTGTACTAGCGCGTCGTGGTTATGGACAAATCATCCGAGATGACGGACCAACTTCTCACCACACTAAACGAGGCACACCTACTATGGGTGGAATCATTATCATTTTTGCAGCAATTAGCGCATATTTGTTGGCCCACCTCATTAGTGGAAATGCCGTTACCGCTTCCGCAGCGCTGGTAATCGGATTAGTCGTTGCTCTGGGACTCGTTGGTTTTATCGATGATTGGCTAAAGGTTTCACGCCAGCAATCGTTAGGCCTCACCTCACGGCAAAAACTGCTAGGTCAGGTTTCAATTGCGTCGATCTTCGCATATCTCGGAACTCAATTCGTTGACAAAGATGGACTTAGCCCAATTTCTCTACAACTTTCTACTGTACGAGATACATCAATCACTCTTGGAGCTTTCTTTGTAGTTATCTGGGTAGCGCTCATGGTGACTGCCACCAGTAACGGCGTTAATCTCACAGATGGTTTAGATGGTTTAGCTTCAGGCGCTTCCGTCCTTACCTTCATCTCCTTTATTCTCATTGGAGTGTGGGAGTTCGGACAAAGTTGTGCCGTTGCTCCTGGAATCAATTGTTATGAAGTCAGGGACCCTCTAGATATTGCTGTTCTCGCTGCATCATTTGCTGGAGCATGTACAGGCTTCCTCTGGTGGAACGCGTCACCAGCAAAGATTTTTATGGGAGATACGGGCTCACTTGCATTGGGTGGAGCGTTGGCAGGTATTGCAACTACATTGCGAGTAGAGCTCCTTCTCATTCCATTGGGCGGATTGTTTGTCATCATTACGATGTCAGTAATTATCCAAACTCTCTACTTCAAGATTTCCGGAGGGAAGCGAGTTTTTCGCATGGCTCCACTTCAGCACCATTTCGAATTGATGGGCTGGGGAGAGGTAACGATTGTGATTCGTTTCTGGATTATCGCTGGCCTCTGCGTCGCTGGCGGGCTAGGGCTTTTCTATGCCGATTGGGTTGCCGGTTAATGCCATCGATAGCGAGCAGTAAGTGAGTAACGAATCTCTTTATTCTCAGAAGAGAATATTGATTTTAGGTGCGGGAGTTACAGGCCTTGCCTGTGCTCACTCACTCTCCTCACGCCAGGCACAAATCACAGTTGTAGATGACAATCACAGTGAACCTAACGCTGCAGATTATGAAGTTCTCACAACAACCTCAGTCTCAGCAACTGATTTTGATTACGTTCTCATTTCACCCGGTTGGAAGGCGACCCACCCTCTGATTATTCAGGCGGTGCAAGAAGGCATCCCTCTACTCAATGAAATTGATCTTGCATGGGAGATTCGCCAAGAGCGCTCACCAGGGCAAAAATGGATTGCACTCACTGGAACTAACGGCAAGACAACAACGGTCGAGATGACAGCTTCCGCGCTTCGTTCCGGGGGACTTCACGCAGTTGCGTGCGGAAATGTTGGTAAGACAGTTATCGAGTGTGTAGATAGCAGCGAAAACTATGATGCCTTAGTGGTTGAACTATCGAGTTTTCAACTGCATTGGTTGAAGCGGGCAGAGTTTCTCTCATGCGCAATTCTCAACATTGCCGATGACCATACTGATTGGCATGGAAATTTCGAGCTGTATGCAAATGCCAAGATTTCAATTTTAGATCGATCACTCACTGCAATCCTCAATGGAGATGATAAAGAAGTTGTTGGGCGAACATCACACTGGAACGGGCGAAAGGTTTTCTATTCACTCGATACGCCAAAGCCAGGAGAAATTGGTTTAGTTGAAGAGATACTCGTTGATCGAGCCTTTGTCCCAGACCCACAAGAAGCGTCCATGATTGCCGAGCTGCTAGAGATCAAGCCGACAGTCCCACATAACATTTCAAATGCTTTGGCCGCTGCGGGTCTAGCAAGAACTCTTGGCGTACCTCACGAAAAGATTCGTGAAGCCTTGGCAGATTTTTCTCCAGGACGCCACAGAATTGAAGTGGTGGCAGAGAAAGATGGAATCACGTGGATAGATGATTCAAAGGCAACTAATCCGCATGCCGCGCAAGCGTCACTGTTCTCTGCTCTTTCTGTAATTTGGTTAGCGGGAGGGATGGCTAAAGGTGCCGATGTCAGCGGGCTAGTTGCGCGAGCACATCCTCGAATCAAGAGAGCGATAATTTTTGGTCAAGATCGTAAACTTTTTGCTCAAGCCTTTGCCGAGCATGCCCCGCACATTCAGGTGATTGAACTAGACCCCCCAGCGGATTATCAGCGCGGTGCTTCATCGAATACTTTTATGGAAGAGATTGTTCGCAGAGCCCACGAATGTGCAGAAGATGGTGATACCGTCTTATTGGCTCCGGCCTGCGCTTCTATGGATCAATTTGTATCCTATGCCGATCGTGGAGATCGATTTGCAGATGCCGTGCGAAAGGCGCTGAAATGACACGATTAACTCCTTCGCGATCACTTAAGAATCCAGCAGCACCTTTCTATGCTCTCATTATTAGCGTCGCACTTCTTTCAGTCATTGGCGTCGTCATGGTCTTCTCTGCATCGTCAATCTATTCACTGGATACAAAAGGCTCTGCAGGTGCGATTTTTCTCCGACAACTAGCCTTCCTTGCTATTTCAATCCCGATGGTTTTTTTCATGGCCAGGCTTTCACTCAAGAGCTGGAAGACTCTTGCTCGATTTGGTTTGATTCTCTCAGTTGTAATCCTTCTGGCCTTGCGTACTGGTATCGGTAAGACTGTTAATGGAAATACAAACTGGATTAATCTCGGCCCTATTGATGTTCAACCAAGTGAACTAGCAAAGTTCTTGCTTATTCTGTGGGCCGCTCAGCTTCTAGCCTCTCGCGTAAGCGCTGGTTTTGTCCGAATAAATGTTTTGGCGTTGATCGCACCTGGATTCATTGTGGTGAGTGGACTCGTAATGTGGGGAAGAGATTTGGGTACCGCCTCTGTAATCATGGCAATCTTAGGTGGACTTCTATTTGTCTCAGGAATTCCACTGCGACTCATTGGAACCCTTGTCGCATCTGCTGCAATCGCTTTAGGATTTTTTATCGCAACCGCTCCTTACCGTGCTGCGCGTTGGAGCGTATTCCTTAACCCATTTGATCCCGAACAGTATAAAAACGAAGGATGGCAACCAGCGCACAGTTTGCTTGGTCTTGCTAGCGGAGGAATCTTCGGAGTCGGTCTTGGTGGCAGTAGACAAAAATGGGGAAATCTTCCAGAGGCCCACACCGATTTTATCTTTGCCGTCATTGGTGAAGAGCTAGGACTAATCGGCACGCTCTCGATTCTCGCTCTCTTGGGAACACTGATTTACTCAATAGTTCGAATCTCAATGAGTTCGGTTGATCCATTCACACGCTTTGCCTGCGCAGGTATCGCTTCGTGGATAGCAATTCAATCGGTCTTGAATATGGGTTCTGCTCTCAGTCTTCTTCCAGTTGTTGGAGTCACGTTGCCACTGGTTTCTTACGGTGGATCGGCTCTTATCGCCACTTACATGGGAATAGGTTTTGTGGCATCGAGTGCTCTTCGAAATCCTGAGATTATCGCTGAAGTCAGAAGAGCAGTTGCAAAGAGAAAAGGTAAGTAATTGAGCCCGCGCACTGTTGTCTTTGCTGGCGGTGGAACTGCAGGTCATATCCAACCCGCTGTAGCAGTTGCTCGCCATTGGCGAAAAGAAAACCCCCAGGATCGAATTCTCTTTCTCGGTACCTCCACTGGCTTGGAGACAACGCTCATTCCCGAATCTGGATTTGAGCTGCAACTCATTGCACGGGTAAGAGTTCCACGAAGTCTCTCTATTAATTTGCTGCGTATTCCAGCTCAACTTGTGCGTTCTATCTTTGATTGTCGCCGAGCTCTTAAAGACGCAGATGTATTAATTGGATTTGGGGGATATGTCTCGGCACCTGCCTACCTTGCGGCAGCATCGCGCAGAATTCCGATCGTCATCCATGAGGCAAATGCAAAGCCAGGATGGGCTAATCGTCTCGGAACCCTCTTCACCAAATCACTTGCAGTCGGAACGCCGGTCTCTCGTGGAGCATTCTCTTCGGCGCTCATCGCTGGAATTCCTCTGAGGGGCGATATTGCCCAGCTCCTTCACCTGAATAGAGATCTCGATAGAAATAAGTGGCAGGATCTTCAAGCCCAAGCAAAAAAGTCCTTAGGTTTCGATCCACAGCGACCGTTGATACTGGTCTTTGGTGGTTCACAAGGTTCACAGGTAATCAACTCTGTCATCGAAACGGCTCGCCCGCGCATTAGCGCAAAGTCGATTTCAATACTTCATTCTGTTGGCGGATCAAATGATCTTCCAGCTGCCCAGGAGTACTACAAAGCAGTCTCATACATTCACGACATGGCAACTGCATATGTAGCAGCAGATCTAGTTATTGCGCGAAGTGGCGCTATCACCTGCTCAGAGGTGCGCGCCTTAGGAAAATTCACAATTTTCATTCCGCTTGCAGTGGGAAATGGTGAACAAGCTCTCAATGCTCTTGAATTAGTTGCTCGGGAAAGCGCGGTGATGATTGAGCAGAAATCCTTCACCGCTACATGGTTGGTCGATAACATTGACTCCATGATCGACCAGAGTATCGCCAACGTGCGTGGCATCGACTTTGGCGATCTTGATGCAGCGCAGAAGATTGCAGCACTCATGGAGAACGCTCTCAGAAAATTTAAGGCTTAACTCGATGCCTAACTCGATGCCTAACTCGATGCCTAACTCAATGCAGCGACCAGAGCTGAAAGAGTGGATTGGAGAGTCTCTCCACTTTGTTGGTATTGCCGGTGCCGGCATGAGCGGATTGGCCCGTATCGCACTCTCGCACGGCATACAGGTCTCCGGAAGCGATAGCAAAGACTCTTCGGTCGTCTTAGCGCTGCGGGCACTTGGTGCGGTGGTGCATATTGGACATGATGCATCGAATGTAGAAGGTAAAAAATTTGTTATCTACTCAAATGCAATTCCCCAAAGCAACCCTGAAATTGTCAGTGCGAAAGAGTTGGGTGCGGTCTTGCTCACGCGCGCGCAGGCGCTAGCAATATTAATGACTGGCACAGAGAGCGTTGCAGTGGCTGGTACGCATGGAAAAACTACAACATCGTCCATGCTGACCGTTGCCCTTCAATCCTGCGGTGCCGATCCTTCATTTGCGATCGGGGGAACGCTCACCGCCTCTGGATCGAATGCTCACAGAGGAACCGGAAATATTTTTGTTGCTGAAGCGGATGAGTCAGATGGATCGTTCTTGGAGTATCGCCCCTATAGCGCGATTGTGACCAATGTTGAACACGACCATGTCGATTATTTTCTTACACCTGCTTCAGTTATCGAAGTCTTTGTCGAGTTTGTGAAGTCAATCGACCCAGAAGGGTTTCTTATCTATTGCAGAGATGATGCAAGTGCGACTGCAATTGCAGAGAACTCATCAGCTAAGAGGGTCTCTTACGGCACAGATCCTCAATCAGATTTACTCATTGATCAGATTCAATTACTTCCAATGGGTTCAAAGTCACGTCTGCTATGGAAAGGCCGAACCATTGGAACGCTGGAATTACAGGTTCCGGGCCACCACAACCTGCTCAATGCTGCTGCAGTGGTTGCAATGGGATTATCACTGGATCAACCAATCGCAGAACTTCTTCAGGGATTGCGCACCTTTCAAGGAGCAGGTCGCCGCTTTGAGTTAAAGGCCAGCGTGGCCGGAGTCAGGGTGGTTGATGATTATGGACATCACCCAACCGAGATTGAAGTAACTCTGACAGCTGCGCGCCGTTATGCCGGTGACGGTCGAGTGCTCGTCATATTTCAGCCGCATCGTTACAGTCGAACTCAGGCATTTCTTGACTCCTTTGCGCGAACTCTAGATTTGGCAGATCACGCAATACTTCTTGAGATATATCCTGCGAGTGAGCTACCGATTCCTGGTGTGAGCTCTTCATTGATTGCAGAGAAAATGGTTAACGGAGTTTTTCTTCCCAACTTTCTCGAAGCATCGGAGGCAATCATCTCTATGGCAAAGCCTGGTGATGTGATCCTCACACTGGGCGCAGGTGATGTAAATTCATTAGCGCCGATCATTGTGGCCGGCCTCGAGCAACGATTTGAGATAGACCTGAAAAAGTGAAGCGGATTCTGTTAAAGCCAACATCTCTAGTACTCATCTTCATCACTAGCGCTTTGGCATATGTTCTCGGCTGGTCACAGATCTTTACAGTCAAAGAAATCACCGTTGTTGGATCTCCGAATATTCTGACTGAAGGCGATATCCGAAAGATGAGTCAAATCACGATTGGCCAGCAACTGGCGAGAGTGAACATCCAATCAACTGAGGGCAATATAGAGACGATTAACTGGGTCCGCGATGCTGAGATTTCACGTAATTGGATTGATGGAAGCGTCGTCCTCTCGGTTACCTTGCGGGAGCCGATCGCTTACTTTAACTCCGACCAAGTTTCCGGTCAGACCATCGATAGTGAGGGAGCCCTCTTTATCCTGCCAGGTTTTTCCAACAAGGAACTAGCCGTGATCTCGTCTTCCTCGCCAGAAGGAGCGCTGGCGGCGAACTCACTCTTCACAAATCTCCCGACTGACTTTCAAGGCTCTATCTCATCGATGGTGGCAACCACGCCCTCCTCATTCATCCTCAACACACGTTTTAAAGGTCGGGATATAAAGATTCGCTGGGGCGATAGTTCGCAGATGAATCTAAAAATCTCAGTTGTTAACCGCCTTTTAGCAATGCCAGAAAATAAAAAAGTGACGGTCATTGATCTTCTTGCACCACATGCGCCAATAGTCAGTTGAAAAACTCTCAAGGTGAAGATGAGGAATTGGTACGAGTCGGTATTTGATTCACCCTGCGTATCAGCCTACTTTGGCGCATATTAAAGAACCACTAGAGACGATGAATCGTAACTCTCAAGGCGAGATTTATAGTTCATAAGGGGGATTGTTGTGGCTGCTCCACAGAATTACTTAGCTGTTATTAAAGTCGTTGGCATTGGCGGCGGCGGAGTGAACGCGATCAATCGAATGATTGATGTCGGACTCAAAGGTGTTGAGTTCATTGCGATTAACACTGACGCGCAACATCTACTCATGAGTGATGCCGATGTGAAACTTGATATTGGTCGTGCGTCAACAAAAGGTCTCGGTGCTGGTGCCGCACCTGAAAAAGGAAGACAGGCTGCAATTGATCACACAGAAGAGATTGAAGAAATTTTACGTGGTGCAGATATGGTCTTTGTCACCGCCGGCGAAGGTGGCGGTACAGGAACTGGTGGCGCACCGATAGTTGCAAAAATTGCACGCGATCTTGGTGCACTTACTATCGGAGTTGTTACTCGTCCATTCTCATTCGAAGGAAAAATTCGCACTAAGCAAGCAGAAGAAGGAATTGCGCTTTTGCGCGACGAAGTCGACACTCTCATTGTCATTCCTAATGATCGCCTTCTAGCAATTTCTGATCGCAACATCACCGCTGTAGATGCATTCAAGAGCGCTGACCAGGTGTTGCTATCAGGCGTGCAAGGAATCACTGAGATCATTACTCAACCAGGTTTGATCAATCTAGATTTTGCAGATGTAAAGACTGTCATGACTGATGCTGGATCGGCTCTGATGGGTATTGGTTCTGCTCGAGGAGAAAATCGTGCAGTGCGCGCTGCCGAACTTGCTATTTCTAGTCCACTACTTGAAACATCAATCGATGGTGCAATGGGTGTTCTCCTCTCCGTCGCTGGTGGATCAGATCTGGGACTCTTTGAGATCAATGAAGCATGCGAGCTGGTACAGGCTGCTGCCCATCCAGATGCTCGAATTATCTTTGGAACAACAATTGATGATGCCCTTGGCGATGAAGTACGCATCACTGTGATTGCCGCTGGTTTTGATGGGGGCGAGCCAAAGAAGATTTCGGTGCCCGTCATCAACGCCTCAATTCTTGGTGGGGTTGCTGATCCACTTCCAGATAATGACCCACTGGTCGTTGCAATGGATTTGGATGAGAAGAAGCCAACTAGGAAGGTAACTTTTGAAGATCTCGTTGCTGAGGATGAGATCGATGTGCCTGACTTCATGAAGTAGGGCGAGTGAACTTTAGATTTACAGAAAACACCGGTGGTAATTCCACCGGTGTTTTTCTCTCCCGCAATCTTGCTCTTCATGTAAGCGATCAGCCAGAGATTGTTGGATCTAACCGCAGGTCGCTCAGTGATGAAATTGGTTTGCCTATTCAGTTTATGGAGCAGGTTCACGGTGATCACATTGAAGTCATCAATGAGTTCACCCAGTCGTCTCCGACCGCCGACGCTCTTGTTACCTCCAATCCACAGATGGCGCTAGCGGTGATGGTTGCAGATTGCATTCCACTGCTTCTTGCAAATCAGGGAAGCATTGCCGCGGTTCATGTGGGTAGACAAGGTTTACTTAATGGAGTGTGGCACAGGGCAATCGTCAAGATGCGCGAGTTGGATTCATCACCTATCAGCGCTGTCATTGGTCCTTCGATTTGTGGCAGGTGTTATGAAGTTTCGCCAGAGATTTTTGCCGAAGTTACCCAACTTTTCCCACGAGCAGCGGCAGAGACAATTCAGGGAACACCATCACTAGATCTTGCAACCGCACTTACTTTTGAATTAGAGAAGATCGAGATTGAGGTTCTTACAATCGCTCGATGCACAGTGGAGGATTCGTCACTCTATTCTTATCGTCGAGATGGGGTAACAGGTCGACAAGCGGGTGTGATTTGGATATGAGCGATCAAGAGCGAGTGAAGGAGATCTCTAGCGCCCTCGCCGATGTTGAATCTCGCATTGCTCACGCCTGTCTTTTGGCGAACAGGGCGAGAGAGGATGTGAAGTTAATAGCAGTGACGAAGACTCATCCGATCCGCGATGTTGAAATCCTTCACTCGTTAGGTATACGAGATTTCGGTGAAAATCGAGATGCAGAGGGTGTCGAAAAGTCTGTCGCCGTCACGGGAAGCTGGCATTACCAAGGGCAGATACAGAGCAAAAAGATCGGATCGTTGGCGCGCTGGGCCCAGGTAGTTCATTCATTGGATGATCTTTCTCATCTCCAAAAGTTTGATCGCGCACTGGATGTGATTGGTGATAAGACTCTTGAAATTTTCATACAAGTCTCCCTCGATGGGGATCCTTCTAGGGCCGGAATCACAGATGACGAGGTGCTCAGGGCCTGCCAATTAGTGGTTAATTCTTCGCATCTGAAATTGATGGGTGTGATGACCGTACCTCCAGTTGAGGCAGATCCTGGAGAATCATTTTCTACAATTGCAGCGATCGCCGACCGCGTACAACGCGATTTCCCGCAGGCGAAATACATCTCTGCGGGAATGAGTGGGGATTTTGAAGTAGCTATCGCCTATGGCGCGACACACATTCGAATCGGTAGCCAAATACTGGGATCGAGAAGGCTAGCGCCATAAAATAGAGCCATGTCAGCACTTAATAAAGTCATGGAATATCTCGGCCTCGTAGATGGCCCAGTCGGTGCTACTGGAACTGACGAAGAGAAGGTTATTAAGAAAACCGTTCGAGAAGTGCGTCCGGTATCAGTTGTTAACTCTAATCAAAACGCAGGAGTGACAATTATTGGTGGAAGCCAGTCGGTTCAGGAGGAAGCAACTCTTGATATGGAACCTTCATACAACATCATTACATTGCATCCTCGCTCCTACTCTGAGGTGCGTCAAGTGGGAGAGCATTACCGCCAAGGAAATCCCGTCATCATCAACCTCGATGACATGGATGAATCTGAAAGAAAGCGCCTCGTTGATTTTGCAAGTGGACTTGCCTTTGGATTACAGGGTGGCATCGAAAGAATTGCTAGCCGAGTGTTTTTGATTTCACCTGCCAACGTCAAGGTTCGCACTGAAGATAAAGCAGCGTTCGCTCAGGCAAGTTTCTTTAACCAGAGCTAACCCCAAGCAGAAGATTTGCACATGCTTCAATCGCTCTTACTCAATCTGCTCACATTTTTTAAGTGGGTTCTCTTTGCTCGTTTGATTATTGATTACATCAGAATGTTTGCGCGAAATTGGCGGCCAAATAGTTTCTTACTCGCAATTTTTGAGTTGATTTACTCGATTACCGATCCAGCAATGAAATTTGTTGGCCGTTTTATCCCGCCATTACGACTTGGCGGAGTTTCATTAGATCTCTCGTTCATTGTCATATTACTTGCCATTCAACTCGCGCAGCGAATGGTCATCGCACTTCTTTAATTCTTACTCAACACCGCAGCGATACCAAGATCATTCTCACCCTGATTTAGCGATTCATCCAGTACAAGTGTTGTTGCCAGAACTTCAGAACTGATAAATGAATGTTCTGAGACGATCGCTGCGTGGGTCTGAGCGTTAGCGTTGTACTTCACATCAATTCGATCTGAAATCTCGAATCCATCTGACTTACGCTTCTCTTGAATAAATCTAATGACTTCACGGACAATTCCTGCCTGGATGAGCTCTGGAGTGAGAGTCAAATCAAGGGCGACCGATTCGCCATCGTGGCTTGCCACCATCCAGCCACTTCTAGGGACTTCAGTGACAACAAGGTCGGCTAGGTCGATTATGAAAGTTCCTAGTTCGGTTGTCGAATTCTTACGTAAGGATTTAACGAGAGCGGTGGCATCTGCTGCTGCAACCAGTTTGGCAACCGTCTGAACTTCAGAGCCATATTTGGCACCGAGAGATTTGAAGTTAGCCTTAACTGAAACATCAACGAGATCGCCATCTGCATCGGCAATGTCGGCAAGCTCTAGAACATTAAGTTCATCTGCGATCTGGTCCTTCATCTCTTGCGGAAGTCCATCCCAACCCGCTGCTGAGATGAGGGCCCGGCCAAGTGGCTGGCGAATTTTCACACCAGATTCGGCACGAGCAGCTCGTCCTTGCTCAACAACTCTGCGAGTCATGGCAACTTGTTCGCTCAACTTCCGATTAATGAGAGCGCTTGATGAAGTTGGGAAATCACTCATGTGCACAGAAGAAATGAGGGAAGAATCTGCAGGAAGGATCAGCTCTTGCCACGCGTGCTCGGTAATAAATGGAACCATAGGGGCAAGTAATTGAGTCAGCGTTACTACACACTCGTGCAATGTGGTCAGTGCAGCAAGGTCACCATCCCAAAAACGACGACGCGAGCGTCTGACATACCAGTTAGATAGATCATCAATAAATGTTGCAAGGACTCGACCTGCATGCTGGGAATCAAAATCTGTGTATGCCTTATCAACTTCCTCGATAAGAATATTTAATTCCGAGATAATCCAGTGATCCATGAGCGAGCGATCTGCATGTGCTGGAGCGGTTGCAAGATCAAATTTGGCAGCGTGTGCATAGAGCGAGTGAAACGAAAGAGTATTCCAATAGGTAAGAAGTGTCTTTCGCACAACATCGCTGATGGCATCGTGACCCACACGTCGTGCTGACCAAGGTGATCCTGCAGCGAGCATGTACCAGCGGACGGCGTCGGCTCCGTGTTGATCCATGAGTGCAATTGGTTCGAGAACGTTGCCAAGATGCTTACTCATCTTGCGACCATCTTTATCAAGAATGTGTCCAAGGCAGAGCACGTTCTTATATGAGGATTGATCAAAGACCAGCGTGCCAATAGTCATGAGCGTGTAAAACCAGCCACGTGTTTGATCGATTGCTTCACAGATAAAGTCCGCTGGATATGCGGCTTCAAACTTTTCCTTTGAGCCTTCTTTATGTGGATAGCCCCACTGCGCAAATGGCATAGCCCCTGAATCAAACCAACAGTCAATTACCTCAGGCACTCGCGTCATAGTCGACGAACATTGCGCGCAGTTAAAAGTAATGTCGTCCACGAATGGACGATGGGGGTCGAGTTCCAGCAAATCAAGACCTGCTCGATCACCTAGTTCTTTGAGCGAAGCAACGCATTCTTCATGCTTGTTCTCACAACGCCAGATGGGAAGAGGCGTACCCCAGAATCGATTGCGCGAGAGCGCCCAATCAATATTGTTTTCAAGCCAGTCACCGTATCGACCAGTTTTAATTGTCTCTGGGTGCCAATTGGTCTTCTCATTCTCTCTGATAAGTGCATCTTTTATCGAGGTGGTTCGGATGTACCACGATGGTTGTGCGTAATAAATAAGAGCGGTGTGGCAACGCCAGCAGTGCGGATACTGGTGCTCGTACTGAAGGTGCTTGTAGAGAACACCACGAGATTTAAGTTCCTTCACCAATGGCTTATCTGCATCCTTGAAAAAGAGACCGCCTACAAGGGGAGTATCTGCAATGAAAGTTCCATCAGGTGCGATTGGATTAATTACCGGTAGACCATAGGCACGGCATACCTGTAAATCGTCTGCACCAAAGGCTGGCGCTTGGTGAACTAAGCCTGTTCCATCTTCAGTAGTGACATAGGTTGCAAGTACCACGAAATGTGAATCGGGAATATCAACAAAATCTAGAGGTCGCTTGTAGCTCACTCGTTCGAGAGTCGAGCCTTTAAACTCTTTAAGGATTTCAACTGTTCCAGTAAGGCTAGAGGTCAGTGCCTTTGCAACAACAAGCACCTCGCTCGCATCTTCGTGGGTGACTTTTGCAGCAACGTAATCAACATCAGGATGAACAGCAATTGCAGTGTTAGAAACAAGTGTCCATGGAGTTGTGGTCCATACAAGGAGGGCTGCATTGAGATCAACGAGGTCTCCAGATGTGATTGGGAAACGGATAAACACTGAGGGGTCTGTGACAGTTTCATACCCTTGCGCCAACTCGTGATCGCTTAATCCAGTTCCACATCGCGGACAGTAGGGAGCGACGCGATGGTCTTGGACGAGAAGACCTTTCTTCCAAATTTCCTTAAGTGACCACCAGACGCTTTCAACATACTCTGGAGACATCGTCCAATACGCTTCGTCGAAATCAACCCAGAATCCCATGCGCTCGGTCATCGTTGTAAAGGCACCAACGTGACGCGTTACTGATTCGCGACACCGGTCATTGAATTCGGCAATTCCAAACTTTTCGATATCTCCCTTGCCAGAAAAGCCCAACTCTTTCTCGACTGCAATCTCAACGGGGAGGCCATGGCAATCCCAACCCGCTTTGCGAGTGACAAACTTCCCCTTCATTGTGTGAAAACGGGGAAAGACATCCTTAAATACTCGTGCCTCAATGTGGTGTGTTCCCGGCATTCCATTTGCAGTAGGCGGACCCTCATAGAAGGTCCACGGCTCTTGCCCTGCACGAGCCGACAAAGACCGTTCAAAGATCTTCTCATCGCCCCATAGATCGAGGATGGAACGCTCCATCGCGGGCAGATCAATCTGCGCAGGAAGAGGGCGAAATTGTGAACTCATGAGGGTGGAGAGTCTAATGCAGGCGAGATCGGCGCTGGCTACGAGGGGCTCGAATCAACCCTTATTTCTCAACTATTCCCATCCAAGAGTGAGTGGCATATTTGGTAGAAGTGGGAAAAGCGCATAAGGTGCGCGGCGTGTCAGCAAAAAAGGTAGTGAAGAAGGCCGCCGCATCTGCTTCGAAAGCGAAGAAGAAGCCAGTGGCTAAGAAGGCTGCCGTAAAGAAGAACGCAGTGAAAAAGGCCGCTCCAAAGAAAGCTGCAAAGAAGGCTCCTGCAAAGAAAGCAGTAGCCCCTAAACCTTTAAAGAAGAGCGCACCAGTAAAAAAGAGCGCACCGGGTCGTCCATTTCCTGCAAAGGCAGGCAAGCCAACACTTACAGTTGATGAGAAATCACAGACGGTTTCAGTTGCAACGGTAGTTGCACCAGTTGCAGCGCCAGTGGTTGAAGAGCGCCGCTTGGTCATGCCACCTCCGGCGCGCCCAATCAAGAGTGGTAAAAAGGTTGCACCGCTCAAGCCAATTAAATCTGCACCTACGCCTGTGACTGCTGCTGCAGGTGAAGCTCCTTGGAGTGCGAGCGAACTTAAAGCAATTCGGGTTGAACTTTCTAAAGAACTCACTCGATTAAAGCATGAGCTAGAACTGATCGAAGCAGAGATGGAAGATTTGATTGCAGATTCTGGAGAAGGTGCTGGCGATGATCAGGCTGATTCAGGAACAAAAACTTTCGAACGTGAACATGAGATGTCCCTGGTGATTAATGCTCGTGACATGGTTTTGCAGACTGAACGAGCACTTGTCCGCATTGATAATAAAAGTTACGGTAACTGCGAAGATTGTTCGAACCCAATCGGAAAAGAGCGCCTTCATGTATTTCCTCGTGCAACGCTCTGCATGATCTGTAAGCAGAAAGAAGAGCGGCGCTAATAGTGCCCTCGAAAGTGCCTTTCAATCTAGGTTTAACAAGGTTTGCATTTCACTGGCAACGCCTTTATCTCGTTGGCGCTTTGATCTGGGCAATCGATTTCACAACTAAGGTCTGGGCACTTGAATCGGTCAGCCCGGTAAAACCCACTCCTATCATCGGATCCTTCCTCCAACTGCGACTTGTCTTTAATCCAGGCGCCGCCTTTAGCGTTGGCACAAATGTCACATTCATCTTTACGATTCTCTCAGGCGCTGCAGTTGCTGGTATTGCTTACTATGCGATCAAGATCGATAACCGTTGGTGGTCAGTGGTTCTAGGGCTCGCTTTAGGTGGAATATTGGGAAACCTCACCGATCGAATCTTTCGCCAACCATCACCTTTCAACGGCCATGTCATTGATTGGATTGAGTTACCGCGCTGGCCAGTCTTTAATATTGCAGATATGGCAATAGTGTGTGCAGCAGTTCTATCAGTAGTGTTGATCACTAAGGAGATTCCTCCTTTTGCCCCTGTGGGCGATCAGAAGAAGTAGGTGACGTAGATGGCAAGAGAGTTGCGAATACTCAGCGTGCCAGAAGGCGTTGCTGGAGAGAGAATCGATAGCGCGCTGGTTCGAGTACTAGGTTTGTCGCGCTCTGCAATTGTTCGCCTCATTGATGATGGTGACATTACATGTGGTGGGGTCGCTCTCGGAAAATCTGAACGAGTAAGCGCTGCTCAAGTAATTGAAGTTCTCCTTCCAGAACACATTGAGCGCGAAGCAATTCCGCTGACACCTCTTGATGGACTTGAGATTGTCTATAACGATGACCATATTATTGTCATCAATAAACCTGTTGGGTGTGCAGCACATCCAAGTCCAGGCTGGCACGGTCCAACAGTCGTCGGCGCTCTTGCTGCTGCCGGATACACAATTTCAACTTCTGGTGCTGCAGAACGTGCAGGCATCGTGCATAGACTCGATGTGGGAACAAGTGGATTAATGGTTGTTGCAAAAACTGATAGAGCTTTTACCGTTCTTAAGGAAGCTTTTCGATCTCGTAGCGTAAAGAAGACGTATCACGCGATGATTCAGGGACATATAGATCCACCGACAGGAACAATTGATGCACCGATTGATCGACACCCTAAAGTCGATCATCGCTTTGCAGTTGTTGCTGATGGAAAAGAGAGCATCACCCACTATGAACTCATTGAGTATTACCGTGGCGTGACAATGGTTCAGGTCGAACTTGAAACGGGAAGAACTCATCAGATTCGAGTTCACATGAGCGCTCTTAATCACCCGCTGGTTGGAGATACGACTTATGGCGCTGACCCTGTTCTTGCCAAATCTCTGCAGATGACCCGGCCTTGGCTGCACGCTAAAGAGCTCGCCTTTGCTCACCCGATTTCCGATCAAGGGATGAAATTCACGGTCGAGTACCCCGAGGACCTTCAGGCGTGCTTGGCGTTGCTATCCGATGCTGTGATTCCGTAAGTGCTAATTTAGCCAGCCTATGTCCAGTACATCTTCAGACTCATTCGCACACCTGCACGTCCATACCGAGTACTCAATGCTCGATGGCGCGGCTCGTGTTGCAGATTTAGTAGCTGAAGTCGCGCGACAAGAAATGCCCGCGATCGCAATGACAGATCACGGAAATGTTTTTGGTGCCTTTGATTTTTATAAGCAGGCGACCAATGTTGGCGTCAAACCAATTATCGGAATTGAAGCCTACGTCGCCCCCGAATCTCGTCATGAAAAGAAGCGAGTGCAGTGGGCCAGCGGAGGAGATGACGATGTCTCAGGCGGTGGCGCATATACCCATATGACAATTCTGGCTGAGAATAATCAAGGTCTAGCAAATCTCTTTCGACTCTCATCCCTTGCCTCCCTTGAGGGGTACTACTACAAGCCACGAATGGATCGAGAACTCCTTTCGCGCTATGCCGACAGCCTCATTGCAACGACAGGATGTCCTGGCGGAGAAATACAGACGCGACTTCGCATGGGCAACTATCGCGAGGCGCTTCGAGCCGCGAGTGATTACAGGGATATCTTCGGAGCCAATAATTTCTATCTTGAGGTAATGGATCACGGAATCGATATTGAAAATCGTGTCAGGACCGACCTGCTGAGATTAGGTAAAGAACTCAAACTTCCACTTCTTGCAACTAATGATCTTCACTACACATTTGCTGAAGATGGCGCTGCGCACGAAGCGCTTCTCTGCGTTCAGTCTGGATCCACCCTTGCAGATCCAAAGAGATTCAAATTTGATAATCATGAGTTCTATGTAAAGACAGCCGCCCAGATGCGCGAGATCTTTAAAGATATCCCTGAATCATGCGATAACACCCTACTTGTCGCAGAACGTTGCAACGTTACCTTGCGCGAAGGTGAGAATCTTCTTCCGCGTTTTGAAGTGCCACAGGGAGAGAGCGAAGATTCATGGCTCCGTAAACTCTCACACGAAGGACTCATCTCACGTCTTGGTGATCGAGTGACACCGACACATGTGCAACGTCTTGATTACGAACTCGACGTCATGGCTAAGATGGGATTTCCGGGCTACTTCCTAGTCGTTGCAGATCTTTGTTCACACGCTCGCAGTGTTGGGATTCGAGTGGGCCCTGGAAGAGGTTCGGCAGCAGGTTCACTTGTTGCGTACGCACTTGGAATTACCGGACTCGATCCACTCGAACACGGCCTTCTCTTTGAACGCTTTCTTAACCCTGAGCGAATCTCGATGCCAGATATTGATCTGGACTTTGACGAACGTCGTCGTTCAGAGATGATTCGTTATGCCACTGAGAAATATGGTGACGATCGTGTCGCGCAGATCATTACCTACGGCACAATTAAATCTAAGCAAGCACTTAAAGATGCAACTCGCGTACTTGGCTATCCCTATGTAATCGGTGAAAAACTTACAAAGGCACTTCCACCATCAGTCATGGGTAAGGACATCACGTTAGGTGGAGTATTTGATAAAGATGATCCTCGATATGGCGAGGCGGGAGAGTTTAGAACTCTCTACGAAACAGATGTCGACTCTAAACGCGTGGTCGACTTGGCCAAAGGGCTTGAAGGACTCAAGAGGCAGTGGGGAGTACATGCAGCAGGAGTGATTCTTTCGCGCGAACCGTTACTCGATGTCATTCCGATTCATCGTCGTGAAGCCGATGGAGCGATAATTACTCAATTCGATATGGGCGCTTGTGAAGCCACGGGCCTTCTTAAAATGGATTTCTTGGGGCTTCGAAATCTATCTGTCCTCGATGATGCGCTTGCGAATATCAAACTCAATCTGAACGTTGATGTCGTTCTTGAGGACCTTCCCCTTGCAGATAAGAAGACCTTTGAACTCTTGAGCCGCGGTGACACTCTTGGTGTGTTCCAGCTCGATGGTGGACCAATGCGCGCACTTCTTCGCAGCATGGCACCTGACTCTTTTGCCGATATCTCGGCAGTTATTGCTCTCTATCGCCCTGGACCAATGGGCGAGAATGCACACAATAACTATGCAGACCGAAAAAATGGTCGCAAACCTGTCGAAGCAATTCATCCAGAGCTGCGTGAGCCTCTTGCAGAGATTCTCGGTGATACCTATGGGCTCATTGTCTATCAAGAGCAGGTAATGGCTATTGCTCAAAAAGTGGCAGGTTTTTCACTCGGCCGCGCAGATCTCTTGCGAAAGGCGATGGGTAAGAAGAATAAAGAGATTCTAGATAAGGAGTACATTCCATTTGAAGCAGGAATGAAATCTAATGGCTTCGGTGATGCAGCAATCAAGAGACTCTGGGAAGTTCTAATTCCATTCTCTGATTACGCATTCAATAGAGCGCACTCTGCTGGATATGGAGTTGTCTCGTTCTGGACTGCCTATCTGAAAGCAAACTATCCAACCGAATATATGGCCGCTCTATTAACTAGTGTTCGCGATGATAAAGATAAATCAGCGCTCTATCTCTCCGAGTGTCGTCGTATGGGAATCAGTGTTCTGCCTCCAGATGTTAATGAATCCAACTCTGAATACACCCCTCGTGGTAAAGATATTCGTTTTGGCCTCGCCGCGATAAGAAATGTCGGTGAGGGAGTTGTTGCCTCGATCAAGAGTGCGCGCGAAAGCAAGGGTGCATTCACATCATTTGGAGATTTCTTAGCCAAGGTCGATGCTCAAGTGTGTAACAAGAAAACAATTGAATCACTGATCAAAGCAGGAGCATTTGATGATTTAGGTCATCATCGTAAAGCTCTCGTTGCAGTTCATCTGACTGCAATTGATGCTGTTATAGAAAGCAAGCGCGCCGAAGCAATTGGTCAATTTGATCTCTTTGGAGATGAAGGCGGCTCACAGATGAGCGGTCTGGAAATCGAAATTCCTGAAGGCGAGTGGGATAAAGCAACTTTGCTCTCATTTGAAAGAGAGATGCTCGGTCTATATGTATCGGATCACCCACTTCTTGGGGTTGAACACATTCTGCGCTCTAACACCGATATGTCGATCAGTGCGCTACTCGATGATGGGGGAGTTCAAGAAGGGTTTGTCACGATCGGTGGGCTCATTACCGGAATCTCCCGCAAAGTTTCGCGCCAAGGTTCATCTTGGGCGATTGTCACCATTGAAGATCTAGAAGGTGCGCTAGAAGTTCTCTTCTTCGCCAACACCTACAATCAGTATGCACTGACTCTTATTGAGGATCGCGTAGTAACAATTAGAGGCCGCGTCGATCGACGTGAAGATCAGGTGAGATTCAGTGCATTTGAAATGTCTTCTTTGGACATCACTAGCGGTCCCGTCGGACCACTGCTGATTTCACTACCGATCACTTCATGTACCCCACCGATTGTTGAACGAATCAAGGAAATTCTGCGCTCACATCCAGGTAAACGAGAAGTACATCTTCAGATCAATGATGCGGGTTCCCAGACGATGATGAAAATTGATGCCCTCGTCACATCTTCACCAAGTCTGAGCGCTGATCTGAAGAGCATCCTTGGCCCTGACTGTTTGGTGCGTAGCTAACTTCATTAATTCATGACTCACCGTCGGGTCGCATCAAAGTAGACTCTGCTCATGATTCGCAGAGTTGACCTCAGAGGAACCGGCCTGACAAAGGCTGGCTACCAAAAACTTCTGCCTCGAGCCACCCTTGATATCAATCAAGCGATGAAGACCGTTGAACCAATTCTGGCGAGAGTCAAAAATGGAAGCATCTCTGATCTCCTTGATCTGTCATTCGAATTTGATGGTGTGAGGCCACCAGCACTTCGGGTCTCACAGCGTGATCTGGATCAAGCACTGAGCACACTTGATCCAGCGGTTCGAGCAGCCCTTGAGCTCTCTATTGAACGTATCCGCAAAGTTCACAATGATCAACGACGAAAAGAAATTAAGACGAGCGTTGTCGATGGTGGAATTGTTACCGAGCGTTGGATTCCAGTTGATCGAGTGGGTCTCTATGTTCCAGGAGGAAGAGCGGTCTATCCATCGAGTGTGATGATGAATGTGATTCCGGCTCAGATTGCAGAAGTTGCGAGTATTGCCGTTGCGTCTCCTCCGCAGAAAGAGTTTGGCGGCTTGCCACATCCAACAATTCTTGCAACGTGCGCTCTCCTTGGTATCAATGAGGTGTATGCCATCGGTGGCGCGCAGGCAATTGCACTCTTTGCCTATGGCATGGATGAGGTCTGCGAAAAATGTGATCTCGTAACGGGACCTGGCAACATTTATGTAGCTGCCGCTAAAAGAGCGCTTCGAGGTGTTATTGGAATTGATTCAGAGGCAGGACCTACTGAAATTGCAATCTTGGCAGATAGTTCTGCAGATCCAGTTCACATCGCGGCAGATTTGATTAGCCAGGCAGAACACGATGTCATTGCAGCCGCAGTCTTAGTCACAGATTCACAAGAATTGGCTGATGCAGTTCAGATCGAACTCAATCGTCAAGTTCCGCTCACAAAGCATGCAGAGCGAATTGGAACCGCACTCAGTGGAATACAGAGCGCTATCGCACTTGTCGATGACATCGCGCAAGGGCTAGATGTCGTTAATGCATATGCCGCCGAACACCTTGAAATTCAAACCAGAGACGCACGCACCGTGAGTGCAAACATTCGAAACGCAGGTGCAGTATTTATCGGTGCCTTCACTCCCGTTTCACTTGGGGATTACTCAGCTGGCTCTAACCATGTTCTGCCAACAGGGGGATGTGCTTGCCATAGCAGCGGACTTTCGGTCGCAACTTTTCTCAGAGGGTTACATTTTATTGAGTACGACGAAAAAGCATTTCGTGATATCGCACCTACAGTGATCACTCTCGCTGAAGCAGAAGATCTCCCCGCGCACGGGCAAGCAATGAGTGCGCGATTGGATCAACGATGACAGACCAAACTTGGCCTTCTTGGTTGCCAATCCGTTCGTCACTCTCACACCTATCACCGTATGGTGCACCTCAGGTGGAATCCGACGCGGCTCTTAATACAAATGAAAACCCATTTCCACTATCTGCGGCCATCGCTGAGGCGATTTCTCATCGCATCTCAGAGGTTGCAACAACTCTGAATCGTTATCCTGATCGTGATGCACTCTCACTACGAACAGGGCTCGCGGAATATATCAATGAGATGTCATCGACTGATTTCACTGCTGGGCAGATCTGGGTTGCAAATGGAAGTAACGAAATTATTCAATCCTTGTTCTTAGCCTGTGGTGATCAAGGAGCAATTGGATTTCTTCCGTCATATTCAATGCACCCATTGATCGCAAAAGTCACTTCGACGAAGTGGTGTGATGGAACACGAGAGAGCGATTTCTCACTCAATATTGAGAGCGTTCTCACTCAAATCAAGGCAAACCCTTCAGGTCTCACCTTCATCACTACTCCAAACAATCCCACAGGTGAAGCCATCACTCTGGCTGACATTGAAAGAATTGCTCAGCATGTTTGCGGATTACTAGTTGTCGATGAAGCGTACGCAGAATTTTCAGATGAAAAATCTGCCGTTACCTTAATCGCGCAATACCCACAGATCGTTGTAATTAGAACAATGAGCAAGGCCTTCTCTTTTGCTGGGGCGAGAGTGGGATACCTCGTTGCTCATCCTCGAGTCATCGATGCCATGATGCTCGTCCGCCTCCCGTATCACCTCAGTACCCTGACTCAGAGTGCAGCCCTTGTGGCGCTAGATTTCAAGCGCGAACTTCTTTCAGGAGTGGCGCAGTTGATTGCAGAACGAAAGCGCGTAACAGAAGCACTTGTTGCGATGGATCTAAAAGTTCTTCCTAGCCAGGCTAACTTTCTTCTCTTTACTGGCTTCACTCACAGCTCCGCCGAATTGTGGCAATCAATGCTTGATCGAGGCATATTGATTCGGGATGTGGGATTATCGGGTTACTTACGGACCACAATCGGCACTTTCGCCGAAAATCAGAAATTTCTACATGCGTTAGAAGAGTGCCTAGTGAAGGAGAGATCATGAGAACAGCCAGAGTTGAACGTAAGACCAAAGAATCGCACGTTCTAGTTGAAATCAACCTCGATGGCTCTGGTCAGATCAGTGTCGATACGGGTGTTCCGTTCTTCGATCATATGCTTTCGCAACTAGGCAAGCACTCTGGATTTGATCTAACGGTAAAGACAGATGGCGATGTAGATGTTGACTCTCATCACACAGTTGAAGATACATCTCTTGCCTTTGGCCAAGCGCTACGCGAAGCTCTTGGCGACAAGGCCGGCATTCGTCGCTTTGGTGATGCCATGGTTCCACTCGATGAGGTATTAGTGCAGGTAGCAGTGGATCTCTCCGGGCGACCATATTTAGTCCATCGTCAACCTGAAATTGTTGAGCTGATCGGCACATTCGACACCACATTAGGTAAGCACATTTGGGAATCAATCGTTGCAGAAGCCCGCATCGCGCTACACATTCGCGTTCTTGAGGGTCGCAACGCGCACCATGTCTTTGAGGCTCAATTTAAGGCTGTTGCTCGCGCACTTCGTGATGCAGTCGCAATCGATGCTCGTGTATCTGGCATACCTTCGACTAAAGGCTCACTCTAATTTCAACGATTGCAATTCTGGATTACGGCTCTGGCAATCTTCGATCGGCGGCGAGAGCCTTTGAAACATCTGGATTAACAGTTGTATTGACATCTGATCCCCAAGTTGCGCGAGAGGCGGCAGGTCTTGTAGTTCCTGGTGTCGGCGCTTTCTCGGCCTGTATGGAGGGACTAAAAAAAGTTGGAGCACCAGCAGTAATCGCTGATCGTTTTAGAGATAACCGACCAACCCTTGGAATCTGTGTTGGAATGCAAGTTCTATTTGCAGATAGTGATGAGAACGGAATCCATCAGGGCATCGGTATGTGGAAAACATCTGTACGGAAGTTGCAGTCCCCGATTCTTCCTCATATGGGATGGAACACCATTGAGCCAAGCCATAACTCCATACTTTTCGACGGGGTAGAAGGTGAATCCTTTTACTTTGTTCACTCGTATGCAGCGCGTGAGACACATGTTGGCAATGCGACATATGCCTTGCACGGAGAGAAATTTTTAGCAGCGGTGGAAAACGGCCCTCTCAGCGCAACACAATTTCATCCAGAGAAGTCAGGTCGCGCAGGCCTCGCACTGATCAAAAATTGGAGTAAATCGCTATGAACTTTCTTGAACTTTTACCTGCAGTAGATGTAAAAGATGGGAGAGCAGTCCGCCTAGTTCAGGGTGAGCTCTCTCAAGAAAGTATCTACGGATCTCCACTTGAAGTTGCACTCGAATTTGAAAAGTCAGGCGCTGAGTGGATTCACCTCGTTGATCTCGATGCCGCCTTTGGCCGTGGTGAAAATACTGCGCTGCTGGCTGAAGTTGTTGGCAGGCTAGATATCGATGTCGAACTCTCTGGTGGAATCAGAGATGATGAATCACTTGAGCGCGCAATTGCTACTGGATGTCGACGTGTCAATCTCGGAACTGCAGCTCTTGAAAACCCAGAGTGGACTTCAAGGGTAATCAGTCGATACGGTGATCAGATAGCAGTCGGTCTTGATGTTCGCGGACATGTTCTTGCCGCTAGGGGATGGACCCAAGAAGGTGGCGACCTCTTCGAAACAATCTCTCGCCTTGAATCAGATGGGTGTGCTCGATATATCGTCACAGATGTCACTAAAGATGGAACGCTGCAGGGTCCGAACTTAGAACTGTTGAGAGAAGTCTGCGCCGTGACAAAGAAACCTGTCGTTGCAAGTGGCGGAATATCAAGTCTTGCAGATATTTCTGCACTCAGTGCGCTGCGTGCGATCGGTGTTGAAGGTGCCATTGTTGGAAAGGCACTCTATGCAGGTGCATTTACCTTAGAACAAGCTCTTGAAGTGACGCGATCATGACGCTGTCCACTCGAATCATCGCCTGTCTCGATGTTGATAATGGGCGAGTAGTTAAGGGCGTTAACTTCACCGATCTTGTTGACGCGGGCGATCCGGTTGAGATGGCAAAGCTCTACGACTCTGAAGGTATTGATGAATTAACATTTCTAGATATCTCTGCAAGTGTTTCAAATCGTGAAACAACCTATGATGTTGTGGGACGTACAGCAGACCAAGTTTTTATCCCCTTGACAGTCGGCGGAGGCGTGCGATCAGTAGATGATGTAGATCGTCTACTTCGCGCAGGTGCAGATAAAGTCTCGATCAATACCGCAGCAATCGCCCGCCCAGAACTCATCTCAGAGATTTCAGAACGCTTTGGCAATCAAGTACTAGTTCTCTCCGTCGATGCGCGACGAGCACGAACACCATCTGGATTTGAAGTAACTACTCACGGAGGGCGTACCAGCGCGGGTCTCGATGCATTGTCATGGATAGAAGATGCAACTAGCCGGGGTGTTGGTGAAATTCTGCTCAACTCGATGGATGCTGATGGAACTCGCGCCGGTTATGACATAGGAATGATTACTCGAATTCGGGAGGTATCTTCACTTCCACTCATTGCAAGCGGTGGCGCAGGCTCGCTAGAAGACTTTGCTGCAGCCATTGAGGCAGGTGCCGATGCCCTCCTTGCTGCAAGTGTCTTTCACTTTGGCATCCATCGCATTCAAGATGTGAAGAAGTATCTATCTGAGCATGGATATTCCGTGCACACAGGTTCCTCGCTCTAGGGCACAATTAGCAGGTGAACACGATTCTTCCCCAAGAGATACGCGAGCTTTTGAAAGACTCCGATGCTCTGATGCCAGCGATTGCCCAAGATAGCCTCTCGGGCGAGGTCTTAATGCTTGCTTATGTAAATGCCGAATCCCTAGCGCTCACAATTGAATCGGGTTTTGCCACCTACTTCAGCCGATCACGTAATCAGATATGGAAGAAAGGTGAAACGTCAGGTCACCTCCAAAAAATTGTCTCCATCTCTCTCGATTGTGACGGAGATGCAATTCTCTTTCAGGTCAGTCAAGAAGGATCGGCATGCCACACTGGCGAGTTCACGTGTTTTCATCGAGAAGTTTTTCCAGCCGCAGATGCAGAAAGCAATGACATCACAGAATGAATCTGCAAGAGTTTAGAGAGTACGCACGCGAATACAACGTTATCCCCGTGTACAGAAAGTTACTCGCAGATGGCGAAACACCACTTGGTGTTTATAGAAAGCTGGCCGGAAAATCTCCTGGCTCGTTTCTCCTTGAATCGGCCGAGCATGGCGGTGTGTGGTCTCGGTACTCGTTTATCGGCGCACATTCTCAGGCAACGCTCACCGAAGTAGATGGTCTCGCGCAGTGGATTGGCGTCGCACCTGCTGGAGCGCCCGCCGGGATTGATCCGCTAGAAGCACTTCGCTTATCTGCATCACATCTTCGCTCTCCAAAAATCCCAGGCTTACCTCCACTTACCGGTGGACTGGTTGGTTATATGGGTTATGACAGCGTTCGTAGATTAGAGAAGTTACCAAGTAGTGCTATGAGAGATATTCCACTTCCAGAGATTGCATTCATGTTGACGAGTGATTTAGCAGTAATGGATCACACAGAGGGGAGTATCACTCTGATTGCTAATGCGATCAACTGGGATGGCTCCGATGATCGTATTGATGAAGCTTTTATCGATGCTACTGCGCGATTGGATCGAATGCAGAGTCAACTCACGGCAGCAATCCCTGGTGAGATTGCAGAGATACCGTCTGTCGGTGAGCTCACCTTTGACCGCAATATGAGTGAAGAAGATTTCATCTCAAAAGTGTTACGCGCTAAGGAAGAAATTCTTTCGGGTGAGGCGTTCCAGATCGTTCTTTCGCAGCGTTTTTCAATGGAGTGCACTGCAGATGCAATAGATGTCTATCGCATGCTTCGTCTTCGAAATCCATCGCCATATATGTACTTGTTCAGGTTTGAAGGTGGCGTAGAGGTTGTCGGATCTTCACCTGAAGCACTAGTCAAAGTTACACAGGGCGAAGTGATGGTTCATCCGATTGCGGGAACTCGAAAGCGTTCAGAAGCACCCGAAGAAGATATTCGGCTTGGTGAAGAACTTCTGGCTGATCCTAAAGAGCGAGCAGAGCACCTCATGCTGGTAGATCTAGGACGAAATGATCTTGGTCGAATCTGTGCTGCAGGTTCTGTTGAAGTTATTGATTTTATGAGTATCGAGAGATATTCCCATGTGATGCACATTGTCTCGACAGTTACTGGGACGTTAGCCGATGGAAAAACTGGCGTTGACGCGCTCTTTGCAACCTTTCCTGCTGGAACGCTCTCAGGCGCGCCTAAGCCGCGAGCAATGGAGATCATTGAAGAACTTGAGCCACATCGTCGCGCTCTATACGGTGGTGCCATCGGTTACCTTGATTTCACTGGCAATGTAGATACTTGCATTGCAATTCGTACAGCGCTGATCTATGACGGTCGTGCCTATGTACAAGCAGGTGCTGGCGTTGTCGCCGATTCAGTACCCGAATCTGAGTATCAAGAATGTATAAATAAAGCGGCAGCGGTCTTGGGCGCTGTGAGCGCTGCGCTGGCAATGCAGGTAAGAAGTGATGGGTAAACCATGATTGATCTTCTTCCGATTGCAGTGAGTGCAGTTGTTGTCGCAGCGTTTGTAATCGCGATAAGCAGAAAGTTCTCTCTATCCCCACGATATGAACGCAAGCCCAGAAATCGATCGATATGGAGCGCGCAAGATCATGGGGAAGATCCCACCGATGAGGGCAATCATGAGCGTTCTTGATTCCATCATCGAAGGTGTACGTGAAGATCTTGCTGCACGTAGATTGCCTTTACACGATCTACAAGAAAAACTTGAACACGCCCCTGCTCCAATTGATCCTCACTCACAACTGCGCGGTGATCTCGTATCTGTCATTGCAGAGGTGAAGCGATCATCTCCAAGTAAAGGAGCGTTGGCAGAGATTACTGACCCAGCAGCTCTTGCCCATACTTATGAAGAGGCAGGAGCGAGCGTGATCAGTGTTCTCACCGAAAGACGTCGATTTGGTGGTTCGCTTGAAGATCTCACTGCAGTTCGATCTGCAGTGAAAATTCCTGTCTTGCGTAAAGATTTCATGGTCGATGAATATCAATTCTACGAGGCGCGTGCATATGGCGCTGATGTTGTACTCCTTATTGTCGCCGCCTTATCTACCAATCAACTTAAGGATTATTACGAGATGGCGACAGAGCTAGGTATGGCCAGCCTTGTGGAAGTTCACACTCACGAAGAGCTAGATCGGGCGATGGAGATTGAGCCGCGCATTATTGGTATCAATTCAAGAAACCTAAAAACGCTAGAAGTCGATCAACGGGCATTTGCCGAATTACTTCCTGAGATTCCCGCTACTATCATTCGTGTTGCTGAGTCAGGAATATCAACGCGGCTCGAGGTAGAGAGTGCCGAATCATTTGGCGCAGATGCGATTTTGGTGGGTGAGGCGCTGGTTCGTGCGGGGGATCCACTTTCTGCACTGCGCGCACTGCAGGGTCTCTAGTACCCTCATATCCATGACTACTCAGGAAGAGAAGATTATTGGCCACTTTGGTCCGTACGGTGGTCGTTTCGTTCCTGAAGCACTTATTGGTGCACTTGAAGAGTTAGAACAGGCCCACATTGCTGCAGCATCCGATCCTGCATTTGCTGCAGAACTTGATCATCTTCATCGCACATACACAGGGCGCCCAAGCATCCTCACCGAAGCGCCACGTTTTGCCGAGTATGCAGGTGGTGCACGGATTCTCCTTAAGCGAGAAGATCTCAATCACACGGGCTCACATAAGATAAATAATGTTTTGGGGCAAGCACTATTAACCAAGCGTATGGGGAAAAAGCGAATCATCGCTGAAACAGGTGCTGGTCAACACGGAGTTGCATCTGCAACTGTAGCTGCACTGATGGGTCTTGAGTGCGTTGTTTACATGGGCGAGGAAGATACCAAGCGCCAAGCTCTCAACGTCGCTCGTATGAAATTACTCGGAGCCACAGTTGTACCTGTTACTAGTGGGTCTCGAACTCTTAAAGATGCAATCAACGAAGCAATGCGCGACTGGGTTACAAATGTAGAAACGACACATTATCTCCTTGGCACAGTTGCTGGCCCACATCCATTTCCAACTATGGTTCGAGATTTTCATCGCATCATTGGTGTTGAGGCCCGCGCTCAAGTCTTAGAACTGACCGGCAAACTTCCAGATGCTGTACTTGCATGTGTTGGCGGCGGATCGAATGCGATTGGAATTTTTCACCCATTTATCGATGATGTGAGCGTTCAATTAATCGGCCTTGAGGCTGGTGGCGATGGTGTCAGTACTGGGCGTCACGCTGCGACCATTTCAGGTGGAACACCCGGTGTATTACATGGAACTCGATCATATGTTTTGCAAGATGAAAACGGTCAGACGGTTGAGTCCCATTCAATTTCTGCAGGTCTAGATTATCCCGGCGTCGGTCCAGAGCACGCCTTCCTTCATGACATTGGTCGCGCGCAATATCGCGCAATTACAGATGCAGAGGCGATGGAGGCATTTGCTCTTCTCTGTAAAACTGAAGGCATTATTCCCGCTATCGAAACAGCGCATGCTCTAGCCGGTGCGATGCAAGTGGGAAGAGAGATGGGGCCATCAGCAACACTTCTTTTAAATCTTTCTGGTCGCGGAGATAAGGATGTTGCAACTGCAGCCCAATACTTTGGAATTGAGCTCTAAGGTGTCACTAGACACTCCGCTGGACCAAGTACTTGCCAGAGCCAAGAGTGAGAATAGAGCGGCGCTAATTGCTTACATCCCCGCCGGATTTCCAAGTCACGAAGGGTGCAAAAAAGTAATCGCCGCTTTTGCCGCTGGAGGCGTCGATGCAATTGAGATTGGTTTCCCCTATAGCGATCCAGTGATGGATGGTCCAACAATTCAAGCGGCTGCAGTGCAGTCGTTGAGTCAAGGCACTGGTGCAAAAGAAGTATTTGAATCACTCAAGTGCGCTACAGATCTTGGCGTCGCAGCAGTTGTGATGACGTACTGGAATCCCATTGAACGATATGGCGTGGAAAAGTTCGCGGAATCAATCGCTGCGAACGGGGGATCAGGTGTTATCACTCCAGATCTGACCGTTGAAGAATCTCGCGAATGGATTAAGGCGACAGATCATTCAAAGATTAATCGCATCTATGTTGTTGCCCCTAGTACATCTGATGCGCGGTTACCAAAAGTGACAGGGTCTTGTGGCGGCTTTATCTATGCCGCAAGCCTTATGGGTGTGACAGGAACACGATCGAGTGTGTCTTCATCTGCCGCCGATCTCGTTGCACGCATCCGTAGATCATCTGACACGCCAGTGAGCGTGGGGCTTGGAGTATCAACTCGCGAACATGCAAAATCAGTTGCAGCCTATGCAGATGGTGTGATCGTTGGCTCTGCATTCATCAACGTCTTGCTTGAGGCCCCTGACGAAGAATCTGGACTCAGGGCAGTAAAAGAACTAGCAGAGCAATTGGCGATGGGCGTACGAGAAGGCCGGTGAGCAGGTACCATTTGAGGAGAATTTTCTCTCGAATAAAAGTCTGATTAAGTCTAACTAGTGAGGATCAATAATGAGTAAAGCAAAGAAGAATTCGGTCAAGGCGCAGAGCGGAGATCCGTTCACACGTTGGCTCGTCGTCGGCATGGTCGCTCTCGTTGTTGCAGTTGGAGCATTCTTTTTCTTTACTACTGAGAATAAAGAGAGCACCGCTTCACTCGCTGCACTGGATTCATTCTCACCTATCGGCGAATTTGAGGCTGCTGTTGATCCTGCCCAGGGAGATGGAATTGTCTTCAATGCTGGCCTGCCGTTAAAGATCAACGTCTTTGAAGATTTTCAGTGCCCAATTTGTAAGTTATTTGAAGATCCGATTGGTCCATACCTCACATCGCTGATTACAGAGAAGAAGGCTGAAGTTGTTTTTCACCCGCTCTCATTCCTTGGTAATGGACAGAAAGATGACGAATCTATCGCGGCATCAAATGCTGCATATTGCGCAGTTGATGAAGGTCGATTCCTCGACTTCCATAAGGCTCTCTATGACGTGCAGTCGAGTGCTGAAAATTCTGGATTCCTCAACGATAAGAATCTCATCGCCATCGGTAAGAAAGTTGGAATCTCATCTCAAAAATTCTCGGATTGCGTCACCAATAAATCTAAGTTGGTAAACGTTGCTGCCGCAACTGACTCTATGACTCGTTATGGAGTGCGCGGAACACCGACAACCTTAATCAACGGAAAAGTTTGGGAACGACAGAGTCCGGGCTTTGATGTGAATGAGTTTAAAGCCGCGGTTGAAGCTGCGATAAAGTAATTCGAGAAGAACTCTCGGATGTTTAGACACTCAATTCCTTCGCCTAGCTCTGCCTATCTTGAGATAGGCCCGCTCACTCTGCACTTTTACGCACTCTGCATCATTACTGGAATTGCAGTGGCAGTCTGGCTTGGCGATAGACGCCTGAGAGCGATAAATCCAGCTCTTACATCAGTTGTTGCAGACGTAGCAATATTCGCTGTGCCCTTTGGAATCATTGGTGGTCGTATCTACCACGTTCTCTCCGCACCTTCAGATTACTTTGGCTCGGGCAGTGAGCTCCTTAACATCTTTGCAATTTGGAAAGGTGGACTTGGAATCTGGGGCGCAATTTCACTCGGGGCACTCGGTGCATTTATTGGTTATCGTAAGGCGGTACGAAGTAAGCCTGAGCTGACATTCCCGCCATTTATTCGATTTTTAGATTCATTAGCGCCAGGAATTTTATTAGCACAGGCAATTGGTCGTATTGGCAATTGGTTTAATATCGAACTCTTTGGATCACCGACACAGAGTTGGTGGGGGCTTGAGGTTCCGCTGGCATCGCGTCCAGTTGGATATACAGATTTTGCAACTTTCCATCCAACCTTTGCCTACGAGGCGATCTGGTGCATTCTTGTTGCAGTGCTTCTTCTCATCTTTACAGGGCGTTTAAAGCAAGGACAGGCTTTCGCACTCTACATCGCCCTTTACTGCCTAGGTCGATTCCTGATTGAGGATATACGAATTGATTCAGCCAATGAGTTTCTGGGGCTACGCCAAAATCAATGGGTGAGCGTGGTTATTGGATTACTGGCTCTTGCCGCATTCATGAAAATTCAGAAAAAGAGTTCAAAGATTTAACTCCTCAGGTACCCTTACCAACATGGGTCTGGAAGATGTCTATCAAAGAAATCGTGAACACCGCACTCACCGTGCTGGCTGGTTGCGTGCTGCAGTACTAGGCGCTAATGATGGCATCGTCTCCACTGCAAGCCTCATGATCGGTGTCACTGCGGCAACGCCAGATGAAAGTAGTTTTATCGTTACCGCGGGTGTTGCAGGAATTGTTGCTGGCGCAATGTCAATGGCGGTTGGTGAGTACGTTTCTGTTCGCTCACAAAATGATGTTGAAGATTCCGATAGACATTTAGAGATTGAACATTTAGCAATTGATCCAGAAGGTGAATTGTTGGAACTCACCCAGATCTATATCGAACGCGGACTTACTCCAGAATTGGCAGAAGAAGTCGCACGTCAGATGCATGCGCGTGATCCACTCGAAGCTCATCTACGCGATGAGTTAGGGCAAACACCCCACAGCAAGGCGCGTCCGATGCAGGCAGCCCTTGCTTCAGCAGCAAGTTTTTCATTGGGTGGTCTCATTCCATTTCTCGGTGTCTTCGCTCCAACCCCTGGCGCGATAGCACTGAGCATCGTTGCTTTTGCCTTGGTCGGTCTTCTCTTCACCGGAATTACCAGCGCGAAGATTGCTGGAAAGCCTGTGCTGGGTCCTACGGTCAGAGTGCTGATCGGTGGCTCACTCGGGATGGCTGTCACCGCTGGCGTGGGTCGTCTTTTTCACATCACTCTTGGGTAATCGATAAGCGCGCTTGACCTACCATCTAGCCCCTTGAGTTGATACTCTTTTCTTCGGGTCAGCGTTGTCCCGTTGATATAACGGCACAAGACAACAGGGGACACCTTCCATGGCTCTTCCATCTACATTTCCGGTAGCTCAGGGTTTATACAACCCTGCCGACGAACATGATGCATGCGGTGTTGCGATGGTTGCCACGCTTAACAAAGTTGCAACACATCACATTGTCTCGCAAGCACTTACTGCACTTCGTAATCTTGAACACCGCGGAGCAGCGGGCGCTGAACCCGACAGCGGTGATGGCGCAGGCATTCTTATTCGTGTGCCAGATGCGTTTTATCGCGCAGTAACAACCTTTGATCTACCTGCTGAAGGAAGTTACGCAACTGGAATTGCATTTATTCAAGATGGATTTGACCCGACATCATTGATCTCCACCCTCGCACTAGAAGAAAATCTTATTGTGATTGGTTGGCGAGACCTGCCAATCAATCCAGAATCAGTCGGATCTACAGCCAAATCTGTCATGCCGATCTTTAAGCAACTCTTTGTGAAATCAAAGAACGGAGAGAGCGGGATCGCTCTCGATCGCATGGCCTTTGCTCTTCGAAAGAGAGCAGAGCATCAAGGAGAGATTTACTTTCCATCATTTTCTTCCCAAACAATTGTTTACAAGGGCATGCTTACAACTGGACAACTCGAAGAGTTCTTCCCAGACCTAAACGATGAAAGAGTTGTTTCACCTTTGGCACTTGTTCACTCTCGATTTTCTACAAACACTTTCCCATCGTGGCCACTTGCACACCCATATCGCTTCATCGCTCACAATGGTGAGATCAATACCGTTAAAGGAAATCGAAACTGGATGCGTGCGCGTGAGTCACTTCTTGCAAGTGATTTGATTCCAGGTGATTTGGCTCGACTATTTCCAATCGTTGAAATGTCCGGAAGCGATTCAGCTTCATTTGATGAGGTTCTAGAACTTCTCTATCTTGGCGGTCGCTCTCTTCCACACTCAGTTTTGATGATGATCCCCGAAGCGTGGGAAAACCATGCCACCATGACAAAGAAGCGACGCGATTTCTATGCATTCCACTCTTCCCTTATGGAGCCATGGGATGGCCCTGCATGCGTGACATTTACAGATGGAAACCAAGTAGGAGCAGTCCTCGATCGAAATGGCTTACGCCCTTCGAGATTCTGGGTTACTCGCGATGGCCTCGTAGTACTTGCATCTGAAGCTGGTGTTCTTGATTTTCCTGCTGACTCAATCGTTCGCAAAGGTCGTTTGCAGCCTGGCAAGATGTTCTTAGTTGATATCAATGCGGGTCGAATCATTGAAGATGATGAAATTAAAGATTCACTGGCAGAAGCTGCGCCATACGGCAAATGGGTAGAAGAAGGAGTTGTAAAGCTTTCTGATCTTCCTGCGCGAGAGCACATTATTTATCCTCACTCTTCAGTTCTGCGTCGTCAGCGAGCCTTTGGATATACCGAAGAAGAGCTCCGCATGATTATTACTCCAATGGCTAAAGGTGGGGGAGAAGCCCTTGGTTCCATGGGAACGGATACTCCGATCGCAGCGCTTTCAGATAAGCCACGCGTTCTCTTTGATTACTTCACTCAGCTTTTCGCCCAAGTAACTAATCCACCACTCGATGCCATCCGTGAAGAGCTGGTCACAAGTCTTGCTGGATCAATTGGCCCAGAACACAATCTTCTCGATCCTGGTCCGCACTCATGCCGACAGATCAGTCTGCCATTTCCAGTAATTGATAATGATGAATTAGCAAAAATCATTAATGTAAACGCTGATGAGGATTATCCAAACCTGCAGTCATACGTTGTGAGAGGACTATTTCCTGTCTCCGGAGATGGAAACACTCTGCGTATGAGACTTGAGGAAATCAAAGCTGAAGTAAGTGCAGCAATCGCCGATGGTGCTCGAATCATTGTTCTCTCTGACCGAAACGGTGACGCCGAAGACACACCGATTCCATCTCTGCTACTCACCGCGGCGGTTCACCATCATCTCATTCGTCAAAAAACTCGTACCAAGGTTGGTCTTGTTGTAGAGGCTGGCGATGTTCGCGAAGTACACCATGTCGCACTTCTTATTGGCTATGGAGCTGCTGCGGTTAATCCATACCTTGCTATGGAGAGCGCTGAAGATCTTGTTATTCAAGGCGTAATCACTGGCATAACACCAGAAAAGGCCGTTCATAACATCATTAAGGCTCTTGGTAAAGGCGTCCTTAAGGTGATGTCAAAGATGGGTATTTCGACAATTGCTTCATATACCGGCGCTCAGGTATTTGAAGCGATCGGTATTGCCCAAGATGTTGTTGATGAATTCTTTGTTGGAACAACATCACGGCTAGGTGGGGTTGATCTTGATGTGATTGCAGAAGAGACAATTAAGCGCCACCACATTGCCTATCCTCCTGGTGGGGAAGTTCCTGGCACCAAGCGTCTTCCTATCGGTGGTGAATACCAATGGCGCAGAGATGGCGAGCCGCATCTATTTAATCCAGAGACAGTATTTACATTGCAGCATGCAACTCGCTCTAAGCGTTATGACGTCTTTAAGCGTTACACCCGTGCTGTGGACGAACAGAGCAAAGCGCTTATGACACTTCGCGGCCTCTTTGCATTTGATACATCCTCTCGCAATCCAATTTCAATTGATGAGGTTGAATCAGTTGCAGATATCGTGAAGCGATTTTCAACAGGTGCCATGTCATATGGTTCGATTTCGCAAGAGGCGCATGAGACGCTAGCAATTGCGATGAATCGCTTAGGCGGTAAATCCAATACTGGCGAAGGCGGAGAAGATTCTGCTCGTCTGATCCCAGAAGCTAATGGAGATTCAAAGCGCAGTGCGATCAAGCAGGTTGCATCGGGTCGCTTTGGTGTCACCAGTGAGTATCTAGTTAATGCCGATGACATTCAGATCAAGATCGCACAGGGAGCTAAACCCGGAGAAGGTGGACAGCTCCCTGGAAACAAGGTCTATCCATGGATTGCAAAGGTTCGTTACTCCACACCAGGCGTAGGGTTGATTTCACCTCCGCCTCATCACGATATCTACTCAATTGAAGATCTAGCTCAACTCATTCATGATCTTAAGAATGCGAATAAGAATGCTCGCATCCATGTCAAGCTCGTAGCCGAAGTGGGTGTAGGTACAGTTGCAGCAGGTGTGTCAAAGGCACATGCCGACGTAGTCCTTATCTCCGGTCATGATGGTGGGACCGGAGCATCACCGCTGACATCGCTCAAGCACGCGGGCGCACCATGGGAACTTGGTTTAGCTGAAACACAGCAGACTCTTCTGCTTAATGGCTTACGAGATCGCATTGTTGTCCAGGCAGATGGACAGATGAAGACAGGTCGCGATGTTGTCATCGCTGCATTGCTCGGAGCCGAAGAGTACGGATTTGCAACTGCACCTCTTGTGGTCTCAGGCTGCGTCATGATGCGTGTGTGTCATTTAGACACGTGTCCTGTTGGGGTTGCAACCCAGAATCCAGAGCTGCGTAAGCGCTTTACTGGAAAGCCTGAATTCGTCGAGACTTTCTTTGAGTACATCGCTGAAGAAGTTCGCGAAATCCTTGCATCCCTTGGATTTAAAACACTTCAAGAAGCTATCGGTCACGTTGAATTTCTCGATACCAAGAGTGCGGTCGATCATTGGAAGGCGAGTGGTTTAGATCTCTCTCCACTTCTTGCTAGACCTGACGTCGAAAGCGCTCTCTATCAAGTAGTCAACCAAGATCATGGCCTTGAAAACGCTCTAGATAATATATTGATTGCACAAGCAGAGCCTGCACTGACATCTGGTCAATCAGTTTCTATAACCTCTGCAGTCAGAAATGTGAATCGCACAGTCGGAACTATGCTTGGTGCAGAAATCACTCGCCGGTATGGAGGAAAAGGTCTGCCGACCGACACGGTGCAAGTCACACTTCGTGGTTCTGCTGGCCAATCACTTGGAGCATTTATTCCTTCAGGTCTCACGCTGCGACTCTTTGGAGATTCAAATGATTATGTGGGTAAGGGAATCTCGGGTGGTCGAGTGATCCTCCGCCCTGATGAGAGCGCAACCTTTAATTCACATGAGAATGTCATCGCAGGCAATGTCATTGGATATGGAGCAACGTCTGGTGAGCTCTTCATCAGCGGAATGGTTGGCGAAAGATTCTGCGTTCGAAATTCGGGAGCCACGGCTGTTGTAGAAGGAATCGGCGATCACGGCTGTGAATATATGACTGGAGGAACCGTCGTAGTCCTCGGCACCACTGGACGAAATTTCGCTGCGGGTATGTCCGGTGGTCGAGCATTTGTTCTTGATCTCAACGCCGATCTCGTTAATAAAGATATGGTCGATGTAATTGCAGTTCCCGCCGATCAGAGAGAAATCTTAAAAGAGATCATCTCTCGTTTCTTTGATGAAACAGAGTCTGCTGTTGCGGGCAATCTCTTACTTGATTGGGAGAACTCAGTTGGACGAATCTCATTGGTGATGCCACGAGATTACGCACGGGTTCTTGCAGCAATGGAGAAAGCTACGCGTGAAGGTTTACCGATTGATCAATACGTGATGGAGGTTGCTGCAAATGGCTGATCCAAAGGGATTTATGACAACTCCGCGCGAGCTACCTAAGCGACGCCCTGTAGATGTACGAATCAAAGATTGGCAAGAAGTCTACGAACCCCAGAGCTTTGAGCACCTGCAGAAACAGGCTGGTCGTTGCATGGATTGCGGCATTCCGTTCTGTCACTCAGGCTGTCCACTTGGAAATCTCATCCCTGAATGGAATGACTTAATTTGGCGTGGAGATAAGACTGAGGCAATTGCGCGATTGCATGCAACCAATAACTTCCCAGAATTTACTGGTCGACTCTGTCCTGCTCCGTGTGAGACGGCATGTGTTGTTGCAATCAATGCTGATGCAGTCACAATTAAACAAGTGGAGCTTCGCACGATCGAAGAAGCATTTGGGTCAGGTGATGTTAAGCCTCTTCCACCAGATCGCATTACAGGAAAGACCGTTGCAGTTATCGGTTCAGGACCAGCAGGTCTTGCCGCGGCTCAACAATTGACTCGTGCCGGCCACACTGTTGTGGTGTATGAGCGGGCTGACAAAATCGGCGGGCTTCTTCGCTATGGAATTCCAGAATTTAAGATGGAGAAGAACATCATTGATCGTCGCCTTGCTCAAATGGAGAAGGAGGGAACGCGTTTCCGCACAGGAGTTAATGTTGGCGTCGACATCACTGGATCTGAATTACGTCAAAAGTATGACGCTGTCGTACTCGCACTCGGTGCAACACAGTGGCGCGATCTACCAATTAAAGGTCGCGAAAATAAAGGGATTTATCAGGCCATGGAGTTTTTACCATGGGGAAATAAGCAGGCTCTTGGTGAAGTTACCAACCCTGAGATAAATGTTGCAGGAAAGCATGTAGTGATCTTGGGTGGGGGAGACACTGGGGCTGATTGCCTTGGAACTTCTGTTCGACAGGGAGCGGCAAGTGTGACCCAACTTGAAATCATGCCTCGTCCTTCGGATGAACGCCCTGATGCACAACCGTGGCCTATGTATCCGATGATTTATCGCGTTTCAAGTGCGCACGAAGAACTTGATCAGCGCGTCTTTGCTGTCAGCACTGAAGAATTCATTGGTGACGGCAATGGAAACCTGAAGGCGCTAAGAATTGTTGAGACCGAACTTGTGAATGGAAAGTTTGCGCCAGTTCCAGGATCTGAAAAAGAACTGCCTTGTGACTTTGCATTTCTTGCAATGGGCTTTACTGGAACTCAGAGTACGCCGCTATTTGACCAACTTGAGGTTGAGCTAGATGAGCGAACCAACGTTAAACGTGATGAGACCTATCAAGGCACTTCAGAAGGAGTTTTCGTCGCAGGAGATGTAGGTCGTGGACAATCTCTTATCGTCTGGGCAATCGCAGAAGGCCGCAGTGTTGCAGCATCGGTTGATCGCTATCTTGAAGGAGAAACTCAGTTGCCTTCTCCTATTGAGCCAACTGCTCGTCCATTAATGGTGTGATCACACATTATTTTAAAAATAGATAGGATTAAGTCATGCGCCGTGCCAAAATTGTCTGCACCTTAGGACCAGCTGTCGAATCACCTGAAAAGGTGCGTGAACTTATCGCAGCTGGGATGAATATGGCACGACTTAACCTCTCTCACGGTGGTTATCCAGAGCATCAAAGTCGCCTTGATCGGGTGCGGGCAGCTGCTGCTGAAGCGGGAGTCCCGATTGCGATATTGGTTGATTTACAGGGACCCAAGATTCGACTCGCTCGCTTTAAGGATGGCCCTCATGATCTCGCGCGCGGAGATGTATTTACAATTACAACTGATGATGTTGACGGAACGAAAGATCGAGTGGGAACTACCTACAAAGGACTCACTGGAGATTGCAAACCAGGGGATCGTATTCTGATTGACGATGGCAAGGTAACTGTTGAGGTAACCAAAGTAAGCGGCAATGATGTGATTACCACAGTAATTGAGCCAGGCACTGTCAGCAACAACAAAGGCATCAATCTTCCAGGAGTCGCTGTTTCTGTGCCGGCTCTCTCTGAAAAAGATATTGACGATCTTCGCTGGGGGCTCAATGCTGGCGCAGACTTTATTGCACTCTCATTTGTTCGAAACGCTGAAGATATTAAAGATGTGCACCGAATTATGGATGAAGAAGGAATTAGAGTTCCTGTCATCGCAAAAATTGAGAAACCACAGGCGGTAGAAAATCTGGTCAGCATCGTTGATGCCTTTGACGGAATTATGGTTGCTCGTGGCGATCTAGGAGTTGAACTCCCGATCGAAGATGTGCCATTGGTGCAAAAGCGTTGCGTAGAACTTGCTCGCGATGCCGCTAAGCCAGTGATTGTTGCAACCCAGATGCTCGATTCTATGATTACAAATTCAACCCCAACTCGCGCAGAGGCGACAGATTGTGCCAATGCAGTACTTGATGGCGCTGATGCGCTGATGCTTTCGGGGGAGACCAGTGTTGGAGCTTTTGCGATTGAAGCTGTACAGACGATGGCGCGCATCATTCAACGCACTGAAGAAGGTGGACTAGAACGAATTCGCCCACTCAAGCATGAGCCACGTACAAAAGGTGGAGCAATCACGAAGGCAGCCGTTGAAGTTGGCTCAATTGTCGGCGCAAAGTTTCTGGTTGCATTTACACAGAGCGGAGACTCAGCACGACGTATGTCGCGCCTTCGTTCACCGATTGCAATTCTCGCTCTTACGCCAGATCGCGGTACCTACAATCGCCTCGCTCTGACGTGGGGAGTCGAACCGATGATTACACCGGTTGTCTCTCATACAGATGAGATGGTGAAGCAGGTTGATGGGCTCTTGCTTGAAAGTAAACGCACAACAATTGGCGATAACGTGATTATCGTTGCTGGATCGCCTCCCGGAATCCCAGGATCGACCAATGCGATGCGTGTGCACCGCATGGGCGATGCTGTTGCTGGCGCTGCGCCTGCTTACCGCTAAAGGATTCGGCTCACCCAAAAAAACGGGTTACGATTACCCAGGTAAGCCTCGGTACTCCAACGGTAGAGAGGGCAGTCTCAAACACTGCATAGTGTCGGTTCGAATCCGACTCGAGGCACATGACCACCGCTGATGTTGCATCTACTCGACCTTCGCCTGTTCGAATTGTTGTCGCAGAAGATGAAGCGCTGATTCGGATGGATCTAGTGGAGATGCTCGTTGAGGCAGGGTATGACGTCCTTGCACAAGCAAGTGATGGCGCGCAGGCGATTGAATTAGTGAGAGCGCATAAACCTGATCTCGCAATTCTTGATGTAAAGATGCCGATTTTAGATGGAATCAGTGCAGCTGAAGAGATCATTTCGCTCTGTCCAGTGTTGATGCTCACAGCATTTAGCCAGAGAGAATTAGTTGATCGTGCACGAGATGCTGGAGTGATGGCATACGTACTCAAACCGTTTACGATTAATGATCTTGTTCCAGCAATCGAGATCGCTATAAGTAGGCATACTCAGATGCGATCGTTGGCAGATGAAGTTGCCGACCTACATCAGCGACTCGAGACACGAAAGACGATCGATCGAGCCAAGGGGATATTGATGGCGGCCCTGAATCTGACAGAACCTCAGGCATTTTCCTGGATCGAAAAGGCAGCAATGGATCGACGTCTCCCTATGAGAGAAGTCGCAGTGGCTGTCATAAGCCCCGACGCCGTTCCTGACTAA
>WLHB01000010.1 GCA_009702965.1 Actinomycetota bacterium
GGCACATACTTCATTGAAGTATTTATTTAGAGAATGACGCTAGAAATTTGCATGACTAGTTGAGCCATTCTCTGGCATTGACTTATGGCACGCTGTTGAGTTCTCAAGGTACGGATGCGCACTGCGTCTTAGGATCTCTCCTATTTTTCAGGGCAGACTGCCAAACTTAGTGCATAGCGCTAGGCACGGTCAAACCGGCTAGATAGGCATAAGTGAGGAAGTAATGCTGTACGGCCCCCTAATCACCTTACGGCTACCTTCGGGGTACGTTCCACAGCAAGGAGCGTAACTATAGGGCTGACCAGTCTGGGGGTCAAATCGGGTCCATCGGATATGGCTCTCAGGGGATCAAAAACGCAAAAAGCAGAGAAATTGATAGTTTTGAGCGTAAAAAGTGGCCTTTTTTTGCCTAAAGGCGGAACTCTAGGAGAGTTCTACGGCGGCTAGATCGCGCTTACCTTTTCGCAAAACTGCATATTTTCCGCATAAAAAGTGGCTTTTCTCGAGGCGGAAATCCTCTCCCGAAATCTTCTCATTATTGAGATATGCGCCACCTTCTTTAACGATGCGGCGAGCAGCAGATTTGGAGTCAACTACCCCTGCAGCTGCTAGTAGATCGACCCATGTGGGAATTTCATCCTTTGCCGAAATCTGAACACGAGGTAATTCACTTAAGGCACTCGCTAACGTTTTCTCATCGAGTGAGTTGAGATCTCCTTGACCGAAGAGAGCCTTAGCGGCTTCTTCAACGCGTGCAGATGTTTGCTCGCCATGGATAAGAGTGGTGAGTTCACGAGCCAAGGATCGATGTGCGTTGCGTGCTCCTGGATTCTCGTTATGTTCTTTCTCGAGCTCTTCAATCTCTTGGCGAGACTTAAATGAAAATACTTTCAAGAAATTGATTACATCTTTATCGTCTGAATTCAACCAGTACTGGAAAAAGGCATACGGCGATGTCATCTCTGGATCTAACCAAACACTTCCACCTGCAGTCTTTCCAAATTTGGTTCCATCTGCTTTGGTAAGAAGTGGAACTGTAAAAGCGTGTCCACTCCCGCCTTCTACGCGACGAATTAAATCTAGACCAGCAACAATATTGCCCCACTGATCTGATCCCCCGAGTTGCAATGTGCACTTGTTGCGACGGTAAAGCTCAAGGTAATCAAATGCTTGTAGTACCTGATACGAAAATTCTGTATATGAAATGCCACCTTCAAGACGGTTGGCTACAGAATCTTTTGAGAGCATTTGATTGACACTAAAGTGCTTACCGATATCTCGCAGAAATTCAATGGCAGAAAGTGGTGAAGTCCAATCAAGGTTATTTACGACAACAGCTGGATTCGCAGCCACTTTAAAGTCGAGAACTGAAGAAACTTGCAGCTTGATTCGATTGACCCATTGCTCAACTATTTCGCTGCTATTAAGACTGCGCTCTTCATTACGACCGCTGGGATCGCCGACCAAGCCGGTGGCTCCCCCAACCAGTGCGATGGGATGGTGACCTGCCAATTGAAAGCGACGAAGAACAAGAAGGACTACGAGGTTACCCACATGGATACTCGGTGCAGTGGGATCAAAGCCAATGTAGAGCGTTATTGGCTTCTCTAGGGCTGTTGCAAGTTCCTTCTCATCGGTGGTCTGTGCAATAAGCCCACGCCAGCGCAGGTCATCAAGAAATTGACTCATGCGCTCATCATGCCTGAAAAGGCCTTGGACTTGGCGGAGAAATTCGCTTCAAACGCGCTGACTTCACTCTTGAGAATAGCCAGTTGGCGACCAAGGGCGGCAGGGGCAGTTCCACCATAGGTAGTGCGCGAATTGAGGGCGCCCTCGACTGTGAGCACGCCACGGATCTCGGGAGTAAGTGAAGGATGGATAGCAGTGAACTGCGCATCTGAAATTTCATGAAGTTCGATCTGGTTCTTTTCAGCTAGTGCAACACACTTTCCAGCCGCTTCATGAGCCATCGCAAAAGGAATATGTGCGCGAACGAGAAAGTCTGCAATCTCTGTTGCTAATGAATATCCGGTGGGGGCTGACGCAGCCATCTTGTCACGATCGAATTCAGTCGTGGCGACCATTCCCGCTACTGCTGGCAGAACGAGTGCCAAAGTATCAAATGAATCGAAGAGCGGTTCTTTATCCTCCTGGAGGTCGCGATTGTAAGCAAAAGGTAGCCCCTTAAGCATGGTGAGAACTCCTGTGAGATTTCCAACCAGTCTTCCAGCTTTTCCACGCGCTAGCTCTGCCATATCTGGATTCTTCTTCTGCGGCATGATCGACGAACCAGTGGAGTAAGAATCTGACACCTTCGCCCATCCGAATTCAGTAGTTGCCCAAATGCACCACTCTTCACCGATACGTGAGAGATGGACTCCAACCATTGAAATGATAAAGAGAGCCTCGGCAACGAAATCTCGATCCGAGACACCATCGATGCTATTTCCGGCACTCTTTTTAAAACCTAGCGCGGTTGCAGTCGCCTCTGGTGATAACGGTAGCGAAGATCCGGCAAGTGCTCCTGAACCTAACGGGCTGACCGAAGTTCTGATAAACCAATCATCAATACGATCTAGATCTCGATTCAGTGCATGTACATGTTTTGCAAGTTCGTGCCCAAAAAGCACAGGCTGCGCATGCTGCATATGAGTAAAGCCCACTGCAGGCGCATCAGAGTATTCCTCAGCTTTTGCCACAAGTGCTTGCTGTAAATGAATGATCTTTTCAGCTGTTGCAAGCATTGCATCCATTGCATAGAGACGAAGATCCGTCGCCACCTGATCATTGCGAGAACGACCCGCGCGAAGTGATCCGCCAATCTCTCCCAACTTCTCTGTCAGGCCTCTCTCCAGTGCAGAATGAACATCCTCATCAGATTCGTTGTACCTAAAGGCACCCGTTGCAACCTCGTGGGTTAGCTCAAGCAGTGCCGCACGAATCTTCGCGGAGACCTCAGGGGTCAATAACCCAGATGACTCCAAGACAGCAAGGTGCGCCAGAGAGGAACGTAGGTCATATGGTGCAAGACGCCAATCGAAATTAACGCTACGTGAAAGTGCAAAAACAGCATCTGCTGGTTCCTCTGAAAATCTTCCGCCCCACAGTGACATTGTTCTACCTTCTCTTCTTAGCTCTAGTTTTTCCTGCAAATACCAGAAGTTCGCGCGCAAGTGCACTACCGCCATTGGCGTTCTTTGATACAACAAGGACAGTGTCGTCACCTGCAATTGTTCCAATGATTTCTTTTATTCCTGAATGATCAAGAGAACTAGCAAGTAATTGCGCACCTCCTGGTGGCGTGCGAACTACTGCAAGGTTTCCACTGGAATCAACGCTCAAAATCAATTCCTGTGGCAATGGCATAGATCGTGCAAGAGAGGCGTCGCTATCATCGGAGATCGAATACACCATTTCGCCTTTGTGATTTCGCATGCGAACTGCCCCGATCTCTTCAATATCTCTACTAGCGGTGGCCTGAGTGACGGCATAACCAGCCTTTTTGAGAGCTTGCACTAGATCCTCCTGGCTATGGATTCGCCCAGAATTTATCGCTGCAATTGCTGCAGAACGACGTGCCGATACCGTATTAATCGCTTGAACTTTAGCCATGATCAACCTCTTTCAGAACTTTTTTGAAAGTTGTAATAAATTTATCAATCTGAGATGTTGTGACAATGAGTGGCGGAGCGATTCGAATCGTTCTTTCGTTGGCTGCATTAACGATTACACCAGCGCCCAGCATCGCATTAGCAAGTTCCTTGGCTATAGGAGAGGACAACTCAATACCTAAAAGAAGTCCTCTTCCTCGAATGTCGGCAACTCCTGGCGTAGACGACAGGCCCTTCTTGATTTTTCTCTCAAATACTTTTGCAGATTGCATCAGCTTCTTATTTTCAATGACATCAAGGACCGCATTTGCCGCAGCACATGCCACGGGATTTCCACCAAACGTTGTTCCATGGTCGCCAGGCTGTAGCAATTGGGCCGCTCTGCCATAAGCGATCGTGGCCCCCAGTGGTAATCCCCCACCAATGCCCTTTGCCAAGGTAACGACATCAGGGTGAACATTCTCGTGTTCGAAACCAAACCATTGGCCAGTTCTTCCGATACCGGTTTGAACGCAATCGAAGACTAAGAGCGCGCCAACACGATCGCAGATGGCTCGCAGTCCAGCCAAATAGCCATCCTCTGGAGTAATCACTCCGGCTTCACCCATGATCGGTTCGACTATCACCATCGCTGTCTTCTTTGACACCGCGCGAGACATCGCCGATAGATCTCCGTATGGAACGTGAGAAATTCCTTTGAGTAAAGGTGTGAATGGTTCGCGCTTTGATGGCTGGCCGGTCATAGATAGAGCACCCATCGTGCGACCATGAAAAGATCCCTGTGTTGCAACGATGCGAGATCTTCCGGTACGCCGTGAGATTTTAAGCGCCGCTTCATTTGCTTCTGCACCGGAGTTACAGAAAAAGACACGAGCGTTGGAATCGCCTGTCATTTTCTGCAAGCGAGAGGCGAGCAGAAGGCCTTGCGGATGTGCAAAGAAATTGCTGACATGAGCAAGGGTTGAGATCTGCTTTGTCACCGCCTTGGTTACAGCAGGGTGCGCATGACCGAGAACATTTGTCGCGATACCCGCAAGAAAATCTAAGTAAGTCCTACCTTGATCATCTGTGAGAACGCACCCTTTGCCGCTTACAAAAGTGCGTGACGGAGTTCCATAATTGGTCATCATGACGTCGTCCCACGTCAAGACTGCGCTCTGTTTTCTCATACGCTGACCAACGTTCCACCAGTATTTTCTAACGCTAAAGCGAAGGCCTCGGGATCTCTACCATCGATGATTCTGACAGCACGAGCTCCGCCATCAATGGCTTCTAAGCAGGCAGCAACTTTCGGTGACATTCCATCTGCAAAGGAATCCTTGATGCTAAATAATTCGTCACGGGAAATTGATGAGATAAGTGATCCACGATCTGGCCAGTTGCGATATATACCTGGCACATCTGTCATGACTATAAGCGCCATCGCATCAAGTGCGCCCGCAATCGCAGCAGCTACTAGGTCTCCATTTACATTAAGCGCACCAGTTTCATCGCTGTTTGACGCTACAGGTGAAACAACCGGAACCTTTCCCTGCTCTAACAACGAAAGAATAGGAGCGATATCAACGGCGGTGATTCGACCAACGAATCCGAGATCAACCGAAGTACCGTCGACCAAACGAGTCAAAGTTTCGGCTTTGATGATTGTGCGCCCAGAAAGAGATTCAGCTGGGATTGAATGAGCGATCAGCGCCGCTGCCACTGCAGGACCCACCTGCCTAGCAAGCACTTCTTCGGCTACCTCAAGGGTGGCCGAATCTGTATAGCGAAATCCACCGATGAAGCGCGGCGTTATTCCACGGGCAACGAGTTCAGCGTTGACCTGCGGTGCACCTCCGTGGACGACTACAACACTCAAATTCTTTGCAAGGGCTTGGCTCAGCGCTTTCGCGAAAAGGCCCGAGTCATCAGACATAGCGTGACCGCCATACTTCACAACGAGTGTCGTACTCATATTCCAATTCCTTGAACGCTCAACCCCGCAGTGGCATCAAGGCCACACATTATGTTCGCGTTTTGAACCGCTTGACCAGCAGCACCTTTGCCCAGATTATCAATTGCAATACTGACTATTGCGCGCTGAGTGTGGCTATCTACTGCAACTTGAAGGTGCGCAGAATTGCTTCCATACACCGAATGAGTGGCAGGCATTTCACCTTCAGGTAGCACTGAGAGGAAGTGTTGATCTTCGTAATAGCGAGAAAAGTGGTTGCGCAGCTCGTCGGAGGTAATGAGGTGATCGAGCTTGACCGTGATTGTTGCAAGTATTCCTCGCACCATTGGTGCAAGCATTGGAGTAAATGAAATTCGCACATCTTTGCCTGTCGCCTGCGAAACACATTGCTCAATCTCAGGAGTGTGCTGATGCACTCCCCCAAATTTATAGGATGACATTGAGCCCATGATTGCACTCGCGAGAAGGTTACTTTTTACCGAACGTCCCGCACCCGATGTTCCAGATGCAGCGACCACGACCACATCTGTCAGATCTGCAAAGTGAGCAAGAGGTGTAATTGCTAGAGCGGCAGCGGTGGCGTAACACCCTGGGTTAGCAATCTTCTCTGCTTCCTTGATCTTGGCAAACTGTCCTTTGATTTCTGGCAGGCCATAGACCCACTGGCCAGCATGCTTCCCACCGTAATACGTTGCCCACGCGGTTGGATCTTCCAGCCTGAAGTCAGCACCAATATCCACAAATTTCATCATTGGTTTTGTAGCGACGATAGCTTCTACTGCAGCTGCAGATTCACCATGCGGAAGTGCGAGGAAAACAAGATCGCAGTCAATGAAAAGCTCTGGCGAAAACGGAGAGAAACGTTGACTGCTATACGAACCAAGGTGTGGATGCAAAGATGTGATCAGCTCCCCCGCATTCGAATGAGCTGTAATTGCAACGGTAGAGAAGGTTGGATGCTCCGAGAGAATGCGCAGCAATTCACCCCCGGCATATCCGCTCGCCCCAACAACACCAATTTTCATGGAAATGAGTCTATCAGAGGATCTATAATTATGCAATCATCTGCATATTTATACAGTACGGAGAACTGCCCCCGTGGCTTTCGCAGCTGCTGCAACGGCTGACTCACGCATCGCAGCGACTTCTGGTCCCGTAAGAGTTCGATCAGGGGCACGAAACACGAGCGAAAACGCCAGAGAAATCTTGCCATCGCCTAGCTTGTCGTAGCGATCAAAGAGTCTGATTGATTCGAGAAGATCCCCCGCGCCAGCACGTAGCGCGGCTTCAACATCCCCTGCCGCCACCTTTTCATTAACGATGAGGGCTACATCTTGAAGGGCTGCAGGCATAGTTCCGACAGTTGTAGGTCGCACACGTGGAGAATCAGGTAAAGCACTCAACGCAACTGCGAAGGCGGCACTTCGTGCGGGTAAGCCATACTTGGCGATAATTCTTGGATGTAATTCTCCGGCGTGAGCAACGGGCTTACCATCAACGATGAGCTCTGCACAACGACCTGGATGCCATGGCGCGAATTCGCTGCGCGCAATTGACCACTGAAGATGACATAGATCGAGAATATCTGAAGCTGCGGCAATCGCATCCTGCCACCCGTACGAACGAGCAGCTCCTTGCCAATCTTCATTCTCAACTTTACCTACGAGCAAACCCGCCACATGAAAGCCTTGTGGAGGAACACTGGCATAAATCTCGTCAATCACTTGTGAGGATGGACGAAGTCCAATCTCAGGAAATTTACCATCAGTGAGTTTCTGAGAGCTTCTAAATATTGAGCCCATCTCAAAGATTGCAAAGTCCTGTGCTCCGCGTGAGATATTTCGAGCTGCGACTTCAATCAGACCAGGCACTAGGTGTACTCGCATCAAAGGGAACTCTTCTGACATCGGATTTGCAATCTTGTAAGTCGCAGCTCTTTCACCAACAAAGCCCATAAAATCGATCGTCTCTTGATTGGTAAATGGGAAGGTCTGCACCTCTGCCAGTCCTCGAGCAGCCAACATGGTTGCAACCGCACGACGTCGTTTCTGGGTAGATGTTAATGATGCGTGAACAGGTCGTGGAGGAAGCACAGATGGAATGGCGTCATAACCGATCATGCGCGCTACTTCTTCTGCTAAATCCGCAGGTGTTAATAGATCCCAGCGCCACGATGGTGGATCAACTTCAAAGTTCTTCTCATCAACATCACACCCAACAGCGCGAAGAAGTTCGGCAATCTTTGCCGGTGCAATCTCCAAGCCAAGAATGCGAGAGATGTATGCGGGATCAAGCATCAAGAGAGGTGCATAACGTGGTGCGCCATCCACCACGGTAGATACATGCTCTGCCGAACTATGTTCGGTGAGGAGTTGCACAAAACGCGCTGAGGCAAACTCTGCCAGAGACGGATCAACGCTACGTTCGAGGCGACGAGATGCCTCAGACGATAACTTGTGTCGACGTGAATTCTTTGCGATACATACAGGATCAAAACGAACAGCTTCGAGCGCGATTTCAGTTGTGGTCTCTGAAATTTCAGAGAATGCGCCACCCATTGTTCCTGCCAAAGCAAGAGGTTGTTCATCGTCACAGACCATCAAATCATCTGGATGTAACTGTCGTATCTGGCCATCTAAAGTGGTGAACGGTTGCGCCTTACCTGCGCGCTTAATTGTGAGGCCACCTTTGATTTTTGCTTTATCAAATGCGTGAAGTGGCTGTCCGAGTTCGAGCATCACGTAGTTGGTGATATCAACAACTAGTGAGATTGAACGCATTCCCATTTTCTCAATTCGGCGACGCATCCAAAGTGGAGTTGTAGCCCTAGGATCAAAATTGGTGAGGGTGCGCAGATAGAAAACGGACGCCGTCGATGGGTCGGCTATTTTTGCAGTGACACCTTTACCAGTTTCGGCAAATGTCAGATTTCGAAGAGCGTCAACTGGATCCGTAAATTTCAGATTAAGTGATGCCGCGATTTCACGTGCAAGACCACGAATACTAAGAGCGTAGCCGCGATCTGGATTGATTGAAACGTCAAAGATGACATCGTTAATCATCAGCCCTTCAATAGCATCATCGCCAATCTTCACTGTTCCTTGAGCAAAGGTCATGATTCCTGAATGATCATCACCAAGACCGAGCTCGCGGGCCGAACAAATCATTCCATTTGATGTTTTTCCATATGTCTCACGAGCGGCAATTGCGAAATCACCTGGAAGTACGGCACCTGGAAGCGCTGCAACAATAAGGTCTCCCACAGCAAAATTGGTAGCCCCACAAATAACATAACGTGTCGCCGCCTCGCCACAATCAAGACCGACATATCGAACTGGCTTCTTAAACTCAGTCAACTCTTCAATGGTCAGAACTTTTGCAAAGACCAGTGGCCCTGTGAGATCTGACCCCTGCTTAATTACTTCTTCTACTTCAAATCCAACACGAATGAGCCCATCTGAGATCTCTTCGGCGGTGATTGAATCTGGGATCTCTACAAACTCTTTAATCCATGACAAAGGTGCGCGCATTTAGAGTCCGACTCCAAACTGGCGAGTAAAGCGAAGATCGCCTTCGACAATGTCGTGCATGTCGGTAATTCCGTGGCGAACCATAAGAGTTCGCTCGAGGCCCATACCAAATGCGAAACCAGAGTAAATATCTGTATCGATGCCGCACGTGGCAAGAACGCGTGGGTTCACCATTCCACAGCCGCCCCATTCAATCCATCGACCATTGAAGAAGATATCCACCTCAGCGCTTGGCTCAGTAAAGGGGAAGAAAGAAGGACGAAGACGTGTTGTTACATCAGCGCCAAACATATGACGAGCGAAGTTATCGAGAGTGCCTTTGAGGTGCGCCATCGTGATGCCCTTGTCAATGACTAAACCCTCTACCTGATGAAAGACAGGTGAGTGTGTTGCATCGAGCTCATCTGCTCTAAAGGTGCGTCCGGGACAGATCACATAAATAGGTGGATCGTTTTGCAACATTGTGCGAATTTGAACTGGAGAAGTGTGGGTGCGAAGCACCAATCCAGATTCAACCGGCTCAATAAAGAATGTGTCTTGCATGGTGCGCGCTGGATGATCAGCCGGAATGTTGAGCGCATCAAAGTTCAACCATCCGGACTCAAGCTCTGGTCCCTCTGCGACCGAAAAACCCTGCTCAATAAAGAAATCTGAGATCTCATTTTTGATAATTGTGATCGGATGTAATCCGCCCTTGTGCGAACGAGAAGCTGGAAGAGTGATATCAACTACCTCATCACGCAACACTCTTTCATCTTGTTCGCGCTCCAACGCCGCCGTTGCACGCTCAAGAGCAGCGGCGATGGATGCTTTTGCTTCTCCGATGATCTTGCCTACCGATGCTTTCTGATTTGCAGGAAGCGAACCAAGTGAGCGACTAGCAAGAGCAATCGGAGATTTGTCGCCCGCATGCGCTAGGCGGGCTTCTTTCAGTGATTCAAGATCTGCCGCGGCAGAGAAAGCTTCACCAGCTGCTTTTACCCATGCGGAAACCTCTGCCTCATTCATGGGGTTATTCTAACCGTGAGAAGGCTGAGAAAGCGTGAACATTACTACCGAAGCCGCAGCTGAGAGATTCAAGCTCTCCGCCTGTCCTGACATAGGGATTGCAACAGTTCGTGCGTTTATTGCAAGTTGCTCTGTGCTAGTTCCAGCACCTTCATTTCCGAAGATTGCGATGCATGGTCCTGTTGCACGGAAGTTAACAATCGATTCGCTAGCGTGGGATGAGAGAACGATGCACTCGGGGTTGCCAAGTTGAGGGAGCACTTCCCTAAGTTCGAGCGACTCAAAGACTGGAATATGCCATAACGATCCAGCGGTTGATCGAACTACTTTCGGAGAATACATATCTACGCTACCCGGTGAGGTAATCACCGCTCTTGCGCCAAAGGCATCTGCTGATCTAAGAATTGTTCCTGCATTACCTGGATCTTGAATACGATCGAGATAGATCACAAATGATTCTTCTGTCATCGATAGATCTGCTAATGAGTGAGACGGAATCGAGCAGACCATTAGAATTCCCTGCGGTGTCACCGTTGATGCCATCGCCTGCATGACCGCATCACTTACTTCAACAACATTAACTTCTGAAGTGTCTAGTTCTGCGATTCGAGTCAGGCCCGCGGGGCTTAAGTAAAGAGTTTCTATGCCGGGACCGCGTTGCGAGGAGAGCGCTTCGCGAAGAGGCTGAATCCCCTCTGCTACGAAGAGACCTGAATCGCTTCGCTCTTTACTCCCCCGAGAACCAATAAGAGCCTTCACTCGCCCAACATGGGGCGAGTGAAGACTCTCAATCATTGGATTGATTCTTACTTGTTCAGATTACGCTGAGACAAGGCTCTTGCGAGCAAGGTCAACAAGAGTCTTAAAGGTTGCTGGATCATTTGTCGCGATATCTGAAAGTACGCGACGGTCAACTTCGATTCCTGCTGCCTTAAGTCCCTGGATGAAACGGTTGTAGGTCATTCCGTTTTCGCGGGATGCTGCATTAATACGCTGGATCCAAAGCTGACGGAAGTCACCCTTCTTATCCTTGCGGTCGTTGAATGCATAAACCATAGAGTGCGTAACTTGCTCTTTCGCCTTTGTGAAAAGACGTGAACGTTGTCCGCGATAACCTGCGGCACGCTCAAGAGTTGTACGACGCTTCTTCGCTGCGTGGACACCACGTTTTACTCTTGCCATTTAGCGCACTCTCCTTACTTCAAACCAAGCATGCGCTTGGCTGTCATTGTGACGGTTGGCTTTGCTGACTGCTCTTGGCTAAGACGACGAGTGACACGTGAAGACTTGCGCTCCAAAAGGTGGCGCTTTCCTGCACGCTCATGCATGATCTTTCCTGAACCTGTGACGCGGAAGGTTTTCTTCGCACCACTATGGGTTTTCATCTTTGGCATTGCTATCTCCTGTGCCTACTCGGTGTTCTACTTCTCTACTTCTAGCTTCGCTTTCTCAGCAGCTGCTCGAGCTGCCTTCTGTTCTGCAACTGCTTCGGTCTTCTTTTTCGTCGGACCCAATACCATCGTCATGTTTCGTCCCTCTTGCTTTGGGGCGAACTCAACGAAACCATGTTCTGTCACATCTTCTGCAAGACGCTGCAGTAACTTAAAGCCCATCTCAGGTCGAGTTTGCTCACGTCCACGAAACTTCATCGTGATCTTTACCTTGTCGCCACCCTTGAGGAACTTCTCGATTGCGTTCTTCTTCGTCTCGTAATCGTGAGATTCAATCTTTGGTGTCAATCGCACTTCCTTCACCACAATGTGGGTCTGGTTCTGACGAGCCTCTCGCGCCTTCTGTGCTGCTTCATACTTGAACTTTCCAAAGTCCATGATTTTGCAAACAGGTGGGTTGGCCTCTGGTGCGATCTCAACTAAGTCGAGTCCGATTTCATCGGCCATTGCAAGCGCTACTTCGATATCTACTACTCCAACTTGCTCACCGGTGTAATTGATGAGACGAATTTGAGGTGTGCGGATTCGATCATTGATGCGCGGTTCAGTGGTGATTTCTGCTCCTTCGTTTGGCTCTGCTTCTGTTGTAACGAAGCCGCCGCATAAGGACACCGCAGACAGTGAAGTGCGGGCAAGCCCACGGCTCAATGAGCCTTCTTCATCCGACATAACCAACACCCGCGTTGCGAGAGAGGTGGGAGCGGTGAGCTCCTCTTGCAGCAACTTTGCGTCACTGGTCTGGGGTAAGAGTACCTGAGGGATGGCTCAATCTGGAAATTAAGGGGCAGCCCGCTCGAGATCTACGCGGGCATCAGGGGCAAGGGCCGGACACCTCTCACCTGGAGCGATTACTGCCTCAAAATGCCACCACTCATTGGCATAGACCCGACATAGCCCAAAGCGCCAGCCATTTCTTTCAAGCCACATCGCTCCAGCAGGATCCATCGGGTAGTTCACATCAATGGCCAGGCCTTTCGGGTGGTGAGATGACTGCGGCGGTAAAACCCATTTCGCCGCCTCGGTCTCACTCCCCCTCAGTTGAACTTCACGATCGTAGAGAAATTTTTGACGTTCAAGAGATCTAAATCCTGAAGTGATCAGAAGTGCAACTCCATCGCGTGCAGCAAAGAGCTGTGCAGTGTTAAAGCGTTGCTGTAATCCTGGATGAATCTCTTCGACAATACCCGATGCGGTAGCACTCTCGGTTAAAGCTTGGTTTCCAAGAGAAAGGAAATCCGGAGGGCATTGATCTTGTCGAGTTGAGTAGATCAAATATTCAGTCGTATCAAAACATTGAAGTGAAGGCGATAGCACTACTTCTTTTGGGGTATCGATGGCACTATCGGTTCTGCGATTAGCGAATGAGAAGAGAAGTCCTAGGAGAACAGGGAGAATTACTACAAGAGTAAAGAAGGTGTGCTCTCTATGCACCCATCGCATGAAGCCCGCCATCTACATGAACAATCTCACCGGTTGTCTTTGGAAACCAGTCGCTTAAAAGAGCTACTACTGCCTTCGCTGCCGGTTGAGGATCATTGACATCCCACTCAAGCGGTGAACGGTCGTTCCAGACTTTTTCAAACTCATCAAAACCAGGGATCGACTTCGCAGCCATAGTACGAATAGGGCCTGCTGCGACTAAGTTCACTCTAATGTTTTCACTTCCGAGATCGCGTGCTAAATAGCGAGAGGTAGATTCAAGAGCTGCCTTAGCGACCCCCATCCAGTCATACTTAGGCCAAGCCACTGATGCATCAAAATCGAGTCCGACAATTGAAGCGCCACCAGTAAATGTTGGGCGGCAGGCAAGAGAAAGTGACTTGAGAGAATATGCCGATACTTCAACCGCGGTAGCAACATCTTCCCAAGCGGTATTCAGAAAATTTCCACCAAGAGCAGCTTCGGGTGCAAAACCAATTGAATGCACTACTCCATCGAGATGTGGGACGTGTTTTCTTATCTCATCAGCCAAACCGTCAAGGTGGGATTGATTAGTAACATCTAACTCAATAATGGGAGGCAGCTCTGGAAGTCGCCCAGCAATTCGCGTCGTAAGACTTAAGGCGCGACCAAATCCTGTGAGGATGACGCGTGCACCTTCTTCTTGGGCAATCTTTGCTACGTGAAACGCGATCGAACCATCGGTGAGTACCCCAGTTACTAAAATGTTCTTCCCTGAAAGAATTCCCATTGCTAGTGCCCCATTCCTAATCCCCCATCAACCGGGATAATTGCACCAGTAATGTAACCTGCTTTTTCTGAAGCGAGAAATGTAACAACTTCTGCGATCTCTTCAGCACTACAAAAACGCCCCAATGGAATTTGTTCTGCAATCTCATCGCGTCTCTTCACATCGAGAGCAGCGGTCATATCCGTTTCAACAAATCCAGGAGCAACAACATTTGCTGTTATTGAACGACTTCCTAATTCGCGCGCAAAAGATCGAGCCATACCGACAAGGCCTGCCTTACTTGCTGAGTAGTTCACCTGTCCTGGCGCACCGATAGATCCGACTACAGACCCGATAAAAATTAAGCGACCGCGTTTAGCCTTGAGTAAACCTTTTGTCGCGCGCTTTGCGACTCGAAAGGCGCCAGTGAGGTTGGCATCAATGACCGAGGTGAAATCCTCTTCGCTCATTCGCAGAACAAGAGTGTCCTGAGTGATACCGGCATTCATCACAATCACATCAGGAATTCCCCATTGGCTCTCAATTTGCGTGAAGGCGGCATCAACTGATTCTGTCGATGTCACATCCATGAGTACTGACTTAAAGCCATCAGGGGCTGTGCCAGTTCGATGAGTGATAACGACATCATGGCCATCAGCCTTGAGCGAGTGTGCGATCGCTAGACCGATACCGCGGTTTCCGCCTGTGACTAAAGCAAGAGAGGACAAACCATGAGAAGGCATAGACGAAACTTACAGCGCTACCTATGCGTAACCAGTATTTGGAGTCGCTTGGAGGGCAAGTCACCCCTAGGCTTACCAGTATGGATCGCGCCAAGCAGGGTAACGAAGAGGTCTTTGACGTCACTAGCGCGCCAAAGGCTCTCAGCCGTGATCTGGCAGGACGCCAACGTCGCTATCTGATTTCAATGATGATTCGTACTGTCTGTTTTATTCTCACTGTGATCCTGCCTAGTCCATATAGATGGTTCGCTCTTGTTGGAGCAGTGACACTTCCGTATATCGCAGTAGTGATTGCAAATGCTGGTCGCGAGACAATCACTCCAGGTGATGCATTGCTCAATGAAAAGCCTCGCTCGCTTTCCTAACTACACTCTCTCTGTGATCAAGCCTCGTGAGCAGCGTCCCTTCCTAAAAACTTTCATCGCGCTCATTCTTATCGCTGGGTGCCTCTGGGCGTCTCAGTGGCAGTTTCACCGAGGTGAGGATCGAAAGGCGAAGAACGACACCATTGAGTTAAGAATTGCTCAACCCATCGATGACTTAGAAAATCTGATCACTAATGTCGAGGCGAGCGAATGGAGAACAACGAGGGTTTCCGGAAGTTTTGACCCAGAGAACCAAATTCTTATTCGTAACAGATATTACGAAGGTAAATACGGTTATGGCGTCCTCACTAGATTTACTTCCGTTCAAGGAAAAACTATGTGGGTAGATCGAGGTTGGGTACAGGCTGGATCTAGCGCAACGGAGATCCCGAAGACGCCTGCAGTTCCACTCGGCGATGTTTCGATTGTTGCCAGGCTTCGACTTGATTCATCGCTTCCGACAGGTTCTTTCTTCGCTCTACCAACCAGCGGTGAGCAGGGACTTATTTCAAAACTGAACGCACAATCAGGGCTCACCTCTGAAAACTTTTATCTCGACCTGATTTCTGGATCTACTCCGGATTTGTCACCAACTACACCGACTCTTATTCCCACTCTCAGTGACGGGCCACACCTTGCATACGCTGTGCAATGGATTCTCTTTGCAGCTCTTGTCGTATATGGGCGTTACTTAATTCGAAAAATGGATTTAACGAGTGGTCAGGTCCTGACGACTGAAGAGGTCTGAGTAAATCCCGCCAGCGCTGATCAACTCTTCATGACGGCCCCGCTCGGCTACTCTTCCATCTTTAATCACAAGAATCTGATCCGCATCCATCACTGTGCTCAAGCGATGTGCGATGACAATGCTTGTTCGTCCTTTGAGAGCGTTCTTCAAAGCGATCTGAACAAGGTCTTCATTCTCAGAGTCCAAGTGCGCAGTGGCCTCATCAAGTATCACCAGCGATGGCGACTTGAGCAAAAGTCGTGCGATCGCAAGACGTTGCTTCTCTCCACCACTGAGGCGATGCCCGCGCTCTCCGACCATTGTTGATAAACCTTGTGGAAGTGAAGCGATGAGCGGCCAAATCTGAGCAGCGGTACAGGCGCTCTGCATCTCTTCCAGAGTGGCATCATGCTTTGCATACCTGAGGTTTTCTTCAATTGTCTCGTGGAAAAGATGCGCATCTTGCATCACGACGCCAATACTGTTTCTTAGACTCTCAAGTTCGTACTCTCTAATGTCATTTCCATTGATCTCAATCGAACCGTCAGTCACATCGTAGAGACGTGGAATCAGCGCACTTATAGTTGTCTTTCCAGCCCCTGAGGGACCCACCAACGCGGTCATCGTTCCTGGTTCGACCGCAAACGATAAACCTTTGAGAATCTCCCCAGAGTCAACCACCTCACGAGTAGCTATTCCTTCTAGCGATGCAAGTGAGATTTCATCCGCCTTCGGATAAGAGAAGAAAACATTCTTGACCTCAACTCGTGGCTTAGATGCGGGCATATGAGGTGCATCAACCTTGCTCTCCACCATTGGCTTGAGATCAAGGACTTCAAAGACTCGCTCGAATGAAACTAGCGCTGTCATCACATCAATTCGAATATTCGAGAGTGCGGTGAGAGGGCCGTAGAGTCGTGCCAAAAGTGCAGTGATCGCAATCATGGTTCCTACTGTGATTGTTCCAGAAATAGCCAGATGTCCACCGATGCCGTATGCAAAGGCTGTCGCAATAGCAGCAACGCTAGTGAGAGCGATAAAGAAGAGACGATTGAGCAGGGCTAATTGAATTCCAATATCTGCAACCTTGCGCGCGCGTGAGCGGAAGAACTCTTTCTCGCTCGATTGTTTTCCGTATAGAGCAACGAGTAGCGCACCTGAAACGTTAAAGCGTTCTGTCATAGTGCTCGACATTTGAGCGTTTACTTCGAATGATTCGCGAGTCAGGGACTGAATCTTGCGCCCCACCCACTTTGTTGGCAAAAGAAAGAGTGGAAGTAAAGCCAGTGAGAAAAGCGTGATTTGCCACGAGAGGAAGAGCATTGCGATTGTCACCAGCGTCAGACTGATCACATTACTTACAATCCCAGAAAGGGTTGCAGTAAATGCTTGCTGTGCTCCCATCACATCGGAGTTGATTCGCGAGATCAACGCACCCGTCTGGGTGCGAGTGAAGAAGGCGATTGATTGTTTCTGTACATGAGCAAAGACTTCAGAGCGAAGGTCATAAATCAGACCTTCACCAATGCGAGCAGAGAACCACCGGCCAATCACATTCATGATTGCATCAAGAATCGCGAGCAAACCAACGATGAGGGCCAAAGTTGTTACAAGCCCTGGATCCTTAGGTAAGACGCCATCGTCGATGAGCTTTCGCAGGAGAAGCGGTGTCGAAACGATAAGAAATGCATCAACAACAACTGTTGCTAAAAAGAAAATTAGATAACGTCGATAGGCACGACCGTAGGAGAGAATCCGTTTGACTGTACCTGGCTTAAGTTTTCTCTCTTTGACCGAAGGATCTGCTGTGATTGACCTAAAGGTCATCCACATTGCGTGTTGGGACACGAGTTAAACAGTAAAGCCAAGAGCTCTTAACTGCTCACGACCATCATCAGAGATTTTATCCGGACCCCAAGGTGGCATCCATACCCAATTAATTTTCACATCGCTAGTCAGTGGTGCCAACGCTTGACGAGTCTGATCTTCAATAACATCTTGAAGTGGGCAAGCAGCCGAGGTAAGCGTCATATTGAGAATTGCAATATTACTTTCATCAACCATTACATCGTAGATAAGTCCGAGGTCTACAACATTGATCCCGAGCTCAGGATCAACAACATCCTTCATAGCCTCGGTTACATCTTCAACTTTTGCACTCATTGACTTACCTTTCCTCGGATTGGAATTCTATCCCTACTGGGTCGTTCTTGTGAGCCTTACCTACTTGTTCGATGCCTGCATCGAGGCATCCTTTATCGCCATCCACCCCAGCAGGGCACACTTAATCCGCGCTGGATACTGTGAAACACCGGCCAGAGCGACAGCGTCTTCCAAAACTAGTTCATTACCGGATTTCTTACCCTTGCTCTGCATCAGATCCATAAACTCTTCAGTGATCGATTCAGAAACATCTAGAGTCTTTCCAACGAGAAGATCACTCGCGATTGAGACGCTCGCCTGCGAGATTGAGCAACCGACCCCATCCCATGTAATTTTACTAATCACATTGCCTGTCAGAGTGATGTTGAGAGTGATCTCGTCACCACAGCTTGGATTGATGTGATGGACCTGAACATCATAATCTTTAGCTAAAGATTTATTGAGTGGGTTCTTGTAGTGATCAAGAATTACTTCTTGATATAAGTTATCTAAGTTCATTGGCGGAAATATTTCATCGCAGAATGAATGCCGGTCATCAAGGCATCATTATCTTCAATAGTGTTGTACAGATAAAGCGAGGCACGCGTAGTTGCCGGTACTCCCAGCGAGCGAGTCAGTGGCCACGCGCAATGATGTCCAGTTCGCACAGCAATTCCCTGACTATCGAGGAATTGTCCAAGATCATGTGGATGAATTCCCTCAACTGTAAATGAGAGCGCTCCCCCACGGCTATCCATAGTGTGTGGACCTACCACTTTGATCTCTTCGACAGATAACAATTTGGTAAGGAGATCAGAAGTCAGTACATGTTCGTGCGCTGCGATCGAATCCATACCGATCGCAGAGAGATAATCAACGGCAACACCAAGTCCAATAACCTGAGCCATATTTGGCACTCCAGATTCAAATTTTGCTGGTGCTGGTGCCCACGTCGCTGACGTCATGGTGACATCTGCAATCATCGAACCACCGGTGAGAAACGGTGGAAGCTCTTCAAGGAGCTCACGGCGTCCCCACATAATCCCCACACCCGTTGGACCAACAGCCTTGTGGCCTGAGAAGGCAAGGAAATCGATCCCAAATTTCTTTACATCAACGCTCATGTGCGGCACTGATTGACATGCATCAAGGACCACAACTGCGCCTACATTGTGCGCTGCCTTAACTATCTCATCCAAAGGATTGATTGTTCCCAAAACATTAGATTGGTGAGTAAGTGCAACAACTTTGGTTGAAGCAGTGATGAGAGTTGGGATCTGAGAGAGATCTAATCGTCCTTCGGGCGTGACATCAAACCAGACCAACTCAGCCCCAGTGCGCGCTGCTAACTGCTGCCAAGGGATCAGGTTTGCGTGGTGCTCCATCTGCGAAACGAGAATTCGATCTCCCGCTTTCAGGTGGAATCTATTCCCGCTCGCTGCATTACCCATCGCGTAAGCGATGAGATTAAGTGATTCAGTTGCACCTTTGGTGAAGATGACCTCGTCAACTTCAGCGCCAAGGAAGCGTGCAATCTTTAGCCGTGCGCCTTCAAAAAGATCAGTCGCCTCTTCCGCGAGTTGATGAGCACCTCGGTGAACTGCCGCATTATGAAGACGATAGAAATCCACCTCAGCGTCAATAACCACTTGAGGTTTTTGTGAAGTGGCACCGCTATCAAGATAGACAAGCCTCTTACCGTCACGAATCGTCCGTGAGAAGATCGGAAAATCTTCGCGAATGACTAGTGGGTTAAAGGACATCTCGATTGCGTAAACGCTTAAGCGTTGACGTACTCCTCATATCCTTGCGCCTCAAGTTTATCTGCCAACTCTGGGCCACCTTCTTCAACGATTTTTCCGTTAGCAAATACATGCACAAAATCTGGCTTAATGTACTTAAGGATGCGTGTGTAGTGAGTAATTAAGAGAACTCCGACATTGTTATTCTCTTTTGCTCGATTTACACCTTCAGAAACTACGCGCAGAGCATCAACATCCAACCCAGAATCAGTTTCATCAAGGATTGCGATCTTTGGCTTGAGAAGCTCAAGTTGCATGATCTCGTGGCGTTTCTTTTCTCCGCCGGAGAATCCTTCATTGACATTTCTCGCTGCAAAGGATGGATCCATCTTGAGAGCTTCCATTGCACCCTTAACTTCTCCTACCCACTCGCGAAGTTTTGGAGCTTCTCCACGAAGTGCTGTGGCTGCAGTGCGAAGAAAGTTTGAGACAGATACTCCGGGTACCTCGACTGGATATTGCATTGCTAAGAAAAGACCAGCCTTAGCACGCTCATCTACTGACATCTCTAGAACATCTGCACCATCGAGAGTTACTGTTCCGCCAGTGATTGTGTATTTTGGATGACCAGCGATCGAATATGCGAGAGTTGATTTCCCGGAACCGTTAGGACCCATGATCGCGTGCGTCTCTCCAGATTTGATCGTGAGGTCTACGCCCTTCAAGATCTCAACGTCTCCACCTTCAGTGGTTACGCTTACCTTTAATCCGCGAATTTCAAGTGTGCTCATCTTTGTCCCCGATTAGATTTCCACTGTGACGGAGTCTCCGTCAACATGTATGCCGTAAGTCTTAAGCGGTGCAACCGCTGGTGGTGTGAGTGCTTCACCCGTGCGTAGATCAAATTCTGCGCCATGTAGCCAGCATTCAATTTTGAATCCGGATACATCGCCCTCTGAAAGAGATGCATCAGAATGAGAGCATGTGTCATCGATAGCGAAAACTTCTTCGCCGACGCGAGTAACACAGATGGTTTTCCCATCTTTCTCAATTTTGACTGGCTTGCCTTCAACTAAGGTAGCTAACGAGAGATCAGCCATTGATGGCACCAGCCTTTGCTAGCTCATCATCGATGCGCGCCATGATGCGATCCTCAATTACCTGATCTTTGATCTGCGAGACGATCTCTGTGAAGAAGCCACGTACAACTAGTCGGCGTGCATCAGCGCTACTAATTCCACGAGACATGAGATAGAAAAGTTGCTCGTCATCGAAACGACCAGTGGTGCTCGCATGGCCTGCGCCAACGATCTCCCCTGTCTCAATCTCAAGGTTGGGAACAGAATCTGCTCGCGCGCCATCAGATAGTAGAAGATTTCTATTCAACTCATACGTATCTGTTCCTTCGGCCGCTGCGCGAATAAATACATCGCCGATCCAAACGGTATGAGCATCTTGCCCTGCGAGAGCGCCTTTGTAATTCACCCGAGATTTAGCCTGCGGTACGAGGTGATCAACGAACATACGGTGCTCAAAGAACTGACCTTCGGTTGCAAAGTACACACCAAGTAGTTCAGTACTTGCACCGCTTCCAGCAAACTCGACTGTAGGTAGAAGGCGTACGAGCGAACCACCCACTGTGACGACAATTGAATTGAATGTCCCATCGCGCTCTACCACTGCGTGGTGATGAGCGGCATGAACTGATGATGAACCCCACTCTTGAAGTGAGATAAAGGTCAGGTGCGCGCCTGCTCCCACTCGAATTTCAAGGTCTTCTCCGAGGCGCAGATCTCCAGAATTTTCAAAGATAACTGTGGCTTTTGAATTCGGTTCCAGAACGATCTGAACTCGAGCGAACTCAACAGATTGCAGATCTCGCATCGATCGAGAGAAATGAATTGGTTCGTTGATCTCAGTGTTCTGAGAAACAGTTAATCGTTGTACCGATCCAGAGAAGGCACGAATTCTCTGCACAATCGCATCATTACTCATCGTGAAAGCCTCCGCCTCCACTTTTTCAAAGCTAACTCCAGAAGGCAACGCTCCTGTGAGCTTCAATGAATCAAGTAATGAGGCGACAGCAGTGCCATCGTGCATACCCGCCAGGCGCTTGAGAGGGGTGAAACGCCACGCCTCTTCACGTCCCTGCGGAGTATGTATCTCCAAAAGATTAGATTGCAGTGCAGTCATTACCCAACTGCCCCTTCCATCTGAAGTTCGATAAGGCGGTTGAGCTCGAGTGCGTACTCCATAGGTAATTCGCGTGCAATTGGTTCAATGAATCCACGAACAATCATCGCCATCGCTTCATCCTCGTTAAGTCCACGAGACATCAAGTAGAAGAGTTGGTCATCGCTAATCTTTGAGACCGTCGCTTCGTGACCCATCGAGACATCATCTTCACGAATATCTACATATGGATATGTATCAGAACGCGAGATGCTATCGACAAGGAGCGCGTCACATTTAACGGTACTCGCTGAATGGTGAGCACCCTCTTGGACCTGAACAAGTCCTCTGTAGGAAGTTCTGCCACCACCGCGAGCGACAGATTTAGAAATCACTGAGGAAGATGTGTACGGAGCAGCATGAACCATCTTCGCGCCAGAATCTTGATGCTGACCAGGTCCAGCGAATGCAAGAGAGAGTGTTTCCCCCTTCGCATGTGGGCCCATGAGTAGAACTGCTGGGTACTTCATGGTGACCTTTGAGCCAATATTTCCATCGACCCATTCCATTGTTGCGCCTTCAGCACAGGTCGCACGTTTTGTAACAAGGTTGTACACGTTATTCGACCAGTTTTGAATCGTTGTGTAGCGAACGCGTGCACCCTTCTTCACAATGATTTCGACAACGGCTGAGTGTAAAGAATCTGATTTATAGATTGGAGCAGTACAACCTTCAACGTAGTGAATATATGAATCTTCGTCAGCGATGATCAGCGTGCGCTCAAACTGGCCCATATTCTCTGTGTTAATTCGGAAGTATGCCTGCAATGGAATATCTACGTGGACGCCCTTTGGAACGTAGATAAATGAACCGCCGGACCAGACAGATGTGTTCAGTGCCGCGAATTTATTATCACCAACAGGAATAACTGTTCCGAAGTATTCACGGAAGAGTTCAGGGTGCTCACGAAGCGCTGTATCGGTATCGAGGAATAGCACCCCAAGTTTTTCAAGGTCTTCTCTGATGGAGTGATACACAACCTCAGACTCGTACTGTGCCGCTACTCCTGAAACAAGGCGCTGCTTTTCTGCCTCTGGGATTCCGAGTCGATCGTAAGTATTCTTAATGTCATCTGGAAGGTCATCCCACGTTGTTGCTTGCTTCTCTGTTGAACGCACGAAGTATTTGATGGTGTCGAAGAAGATTCCTGAGAGATCGCTACCCCACGATGGCATCGGCTTCTTCTCAAAGAGTGAAAGTCCCTTGAGTCGTAGATCGAGCATCCACTCTGGCTCATTCTTCTTCGCTGAAATGTCGCGAACTACATCTTCGTTGATTCCGCGTTTTGCTGTTGCACCGGCATCGGTCTTATCAGCCCAACCGTATTCATAATTTCCAAGGCCATCGAGTTCTGGATGTGCTGTTGTCATGATTATGCCTTTCCAGCGGTAGTTGTGAGTTGAGGAATATAAGTAGTACAGACTCCATCGCCATGAGCGATGGTTGCTAAACGTTGAACATGGGTACCAAGCAGGCGTGAGAATGCTTGTGTTTCTGCTTCGCAGAGTTGGGGATAGGCCGCTGCTACGTGGGCAATAGGACAGTGATGCTGACAGATCTCTTCACCAGATCCACGTGCTTCAACACTCGCTGCGTACCCTTGTTCGGTAAGAAAATCTGCAAGAGCGGCGACCGTATCTTCCTTGTCACTCCCCATATTCACATGCTGTGAAAAATACTCGGTTGCTTTAGCTTCGATCTCTTGCGCTCTCGATTCTGCAAATGCGGCAACTAAGTGATCACCTGAATGTGTCGCCATAAATTTAAGCGCAGATACCGCAAGATCGTCATAGGTATGTTCAAACTTTGCACGACCAACATCGGTCATGAGAAAGACTTTTGATGGGCGTCCTCGACCGCGAATCGAGGAATCTCTAGGATCGCGCGCCTCGAGAATGCCATCGGCAACGAGAAGGTCGAGATGACGTCGTATTCCAGCGGGGGTCAACGCCAGCGCTTGGCTTAAGGTTGAAGCGGTAGCCGGACCATGCTCAAGAATGAGGCGGGCGATCGCATCCCTTGTGGGTAGATCATCGCTCTGGCTATCTCCGAATTTCACAACACGAATGTATCGTAATTAACTCCCTCCTTCTACTCGAACACACGCCCTCCTGGAATAGGCTAGCGATATGCGTATTCGTACCGCTCTCTACGGAATTCTCCTCTTCCTTCAGGGCGCTCTGGTGATTACCGGCGGCGCTGTGCGACTTACCGGCTCAGGCCTCGGATGTCCCACATGGCCTGAATGTTCTGAGGGCTCCTTCGTACCTGTATCAACGCAGATTGAACCTGAGCATCAGGTATGGATTGAGTTTGGCAATCGTCTTCTCACGTTCGCACTCCTTATTGCAGCGCTAGCCGTAGTGATTGAAGTTCTTAAGACTCGAAGGAAAGATTTACGTTTGTTAGCAGCAGGACAGCTTCTTGGAATTCTTGCGCAAGGCGTGCTTGGTGGAATCACGGTTCTCACCGATCTCAATCCTTTCGCTGTAGCTGGACATCTACTCCTGTCGATGGTCTTGATTGCCGGGGCAGCATCACTTTACTCACGTCGATCTGGACCCCTCACAAGAACACCAATCAAGGAAACTTCTCTCCGAATTATCTCTGGTGCGCATGTTGCTATTTCGTTTCTTGTTTTAATTCTTGGAACTTTCGTTACAGGTAGTGGGCCACATGCAGGCGATGAGTTGGCACCACGTTTTGATCTTGACATCCGAAATATCACCGTGCTTCATACCGATGCCGTGATATTTCTTCTCGGTCTTACTATCGCTTATCTTGTGCTCCCAACAGTGTCGACCACGACAAAACGTGCACTGGTGATATTCCTAGGCATCTCACTCGGTCAAGGGACGATCGGTTACATTCAGTACTTCACTGGTGTTCCAGAAATCTTGGTGGCCTTTCACTTACTCGGAGCAGTCATTTTCTGGATTGCTGCGTGGCGAGTACGTCTTACAGTTGTTCGTGTGCCAAAGAGTCGGAAGGTGAGTTAAATGAAAAACATGTCAGAGTGGAACCAGCTTGATGACAGAGCAGTGGCCCTAGCTCGTGCACTGGCGATGGATGCGGTGCAGAAAGTCGGTAATGGCCACCCAGGGACTGCAATGTCTCTGGCACCAGTGGCTTACGCACTCTTTCAACGCCACCTGATTCATGATCCTTCTGATCCCCATTGGTTAGGTCGTGATCGCTTTATTCTCTCTTGCGGCCATTCCTCTATGACGCTCTACACACAACTTTTCTTCAGTGGTTACGGTCTTACGATGAAAGATCTTCAGGAATTTCGCACACATGGTTCGCTCACTCCTGGACATCCTGAGTACGGACATACCGATGGTGTAGAGATGACAACTGGCCCACTCGGTGCCGGAGTTGCCACAGCTGTTGGATTTGCAATGGCTGCACGATATGAGCGCGGATTGCTTGATCCAGAGACACCTGCAGGTCAATCACTCTTCGATCACTCAATCTGGGTCATCTGCTCTGATGGAGATTTGCAGGAGGGCGTAAGTGCTGAAGCCTCCTCATTGGCGGGAACGCAAGAGCTCGGTAATCTCAATGTGATCTATGACGATAATCGAATCTCAATCGAAGGTGATACTCACCTAGCGTTTACCGAAGATGTTTCAGCGCGTTACCGGGCATATGGATGGAGTGTCATTGAAGTCGATACTCTGGCTGACGGAAATGTAGATCTGCCTGCACTCGATCAAGCGATGCGTGAAGCCAAACGTGATACAGATCGACCAACTCTTATCCGCATGAAGTCTGTCATTGCATGGCCTGCACCGAAGTTGCGCAATACAGCCAAATCTCATGGTTCAGCGCTAGGTGATGCTGAGATTGAGGCGACGAAGGTTCTTCTCGGTTTAGATCCTCAAGAAAAGTTTGCGATGCCAGAAGATGTTCTCAGCCATATCCGCCTTGTTAAGGAGCGCGGGGCCTCTCTTCGCAGAGAGTGGGATACACGATTTGATCTCTGGAAGAAGAGTAATCCCGCCAAAGCGCAACTGCTCGCACGTCTTGCGCAACGCGATTTACCTCAAGGCTGGGAAGAGGTACTCCCCCAGTTCGAATCTGGAAAAGATATGTCAACCCGCGCCGCTTCAGGAAAAGTTATCAATGCGATAGCAACTGTCCTACCTGAGTTTTGGGGTGGCTCTTCTGATTTAGCCGAGAGCAACAACACAACCATTGAAGGCGGAAAATCATTCCTTCCGTCATCAAGTGCGATGAGCGAAGTAAGTCCATACGGACGAGTGATTCACTTCGGAATTCGTGAGCATGCGATGGGTTCAATCCTTAACGGCATCACTCTGCATGGACTATCGCGGACATTCGGTGGAACATTTGCCGTCTTTAGCGATTACATGCGACCTTCGGTTCGTCTTGCGTCACTGATGAATATTCCAACAACATTCGTCTGGACACATGATTCGATCGGTCTCGGAGAAGATGGGCCAACTCATCAGCCGATTGAACATCTGGCATCCCTTCGTGCGATTCCTGGTTTTGCTGTCGTCAGACCGGCAGATGCCAATGAAGTGGCGCAAGCGTGGAAATCAATTCTTCTTCGTAACAAACCGGTTGGAATTCTTCTCTCTCGCCAGAATCTGCCTGTCTTCGAACGCACCGCCACCAATAGTGCGCAGTTAGTGGAGAAAGGTGCATACACGCTTGTTGCTGCGCCGAGAGATCCTGAAGTAGTTCTCATTGCAACAGGATCTGAGGTGAGTGTCGCCGTTGCTAGTGCCGTGATACTTAACGCGAAGGGAATCTCAACATCAGTGGTGAGCGCTCCTTGTCTCGAGTGGTTTGCAGTCGAAAGTAAGTCCTACCAAGAGTCAGTCATTCCAAAGAGCGCGCTGCGCGTGAGTATTGAGGCTGGCGTTTCCGTGGGCTGGCGCGAATATGTCGGTGACTCTGGGGTAGTTATTAGCCTTGATCACTATGGCGCATCTGCTTCAGCTGGAGAACTCTTCACAGAGTTCGGATTCACCGCTGAAAATGTTGTAGCCAAGGTTTTGGAAGCTCGTGCATGAAAGCGCAAGAGATCTATGCAGCCGGAACCTCGATCTGGCTAGATGACTTATCGCGTTCAAAGCTTGTGGGGAGCGATCCTCTAAGTCTATCGGTGCGTATCGCCCATGATGGCGTTCGTGGAGTTACAACTAACCCAAGTATCTTTGCCGGAGCAATCACTGGTGCTGCCGATTATGCAGATGATATTTCGGCATTTTCAGGAGACGATGTTGACGCCCTTGTTCAAAAACTCACTACTGATGATGTTCGGATGGCATGTGATCTCTTTCTAGATCTCTATAAAACAAGTAACGGTATCGATGGTCGAGTAAGCATCGAGGTTGATCCGCGTCTGGCACGTAACACCGCAGAGACAATCGTTGAGGGTATAGCGCTTCACGCCATAGTTGATCGACCAAATGTGATGATTAAAGTTCCGGCCACACCTGAAGGGCTCCCCGCCATCACAGCACTGATCGCACGAGGTATCAGCGTTAACGTCACTCTCATCTTTTCATTGAAACGCTACGAAGAAGTGATTGATGCATTTACTCAAGGCATCTCACTCGCATCAGAGCAGGGTCGCGATCTCTCAACTATTCACTCGGTGGCATCCTTTTTCATCTCACGCATAGATTCAGCGGTTGATAAAGAGTTGAAGGCTATTGGAAATGATTCGCTTCTTGGAAAGATTGCACTCGCCAACGCCCATTGTGCCTACGATCTCTTTCAGGAGAAATTTGGTAGCGCACAGTGGAAAGAGTTGGCAGAGCGCGGTGCTCAGATGCAGCGCCCTTTGTGGGCTTCAACTGGCGTCAAAGATCCTTCATATCCTGACACGCTCTACGTTGATCAACTCATTGCTCCGCATACAGTGAACACGATGCCTCCATCAACGCTAGCTGCAGTTCTCGATCACAGCGTTATTGCAGGCGATGCGATTACACCTCAGATTGCCACCGCTCGTAAACATCTCGCTGATTTACAGGCTGCTGGAATCTCACTCGATTCAATTACGCAAGCACTTGAAGAAGATGGTGTACAGAAATTTGCACAAGCCTGGACAGATCTTCTCGAATCAGTTCGCAAGGAGATGCGCTAGATGCAGATCTCGGGGTCAGCACTTGCTCGGGTAGATCGATCCAGTGCTCTCTATCAAAAACTTGAAGGTGCCCACAGAAGAATTGCCCTCAAAGATCCAACGATTTGGGGAGCAGAGGCTGCAGTAGAAGCGGCCGTACGATTGAATTGGGTTGATCTTCCAGAATCATCACGCACACTTCTCCCAGAAATTGATGCACTCGTCGCCCGTTTTCCACATATCAAACGAGTTGTTCTTGCAGGAATGGGTGGCTCATCACTTGCACCAGAAGTAATTGCACAGAGCTTTAAGAAAAACCTCTTCATTCTTGATTCAACAGATCCTCAGTATTTTGCGCATGCACTTACTAAGGATCTTTCCTCTACGCTTCTCATCGTCTCGTCCAAATCTGGTTCAACCATAGAGACATCATCAGCACGTGCAATATTTACTGCAGCATTTCAGGATCAAGGGCTCGATCTTGCATCACACATGGTGATCATCACAGATCCGGGATCACCGCTTGATCTTCAAGCGCGCGGCCAAGGTTTGGCTGTTATAAATGCTGACCCTCATGTTGGTGGACGCTTCAGCGCATTAACCGCCTTCGGATTAGTGCCAACTGCTTTCACTGGCGTAGATGTGTCGGTGCTCCTTGATCAAGCAAGTGATATGAAGGCCGAATTTCTGCACGATAGTCATGCCATCATTGATGTTGCTTCACTTCTGATTACCGAAAGTTCGCAATACATCGCCTTTGTTGATCAAGGCTCTGGTCTCAATGGACTCTCTGACTGGATCGAGCAACTGATCGCTGAATCAACTGGCAAGTCAGGTGTCGGACGACTTCCTATCGCTGTCGATGATGTGACTAGCGGTGCGGTAGGTGGTGCTTTCAGAGTCTCCTACAGTGAAGGTGATGCGGACCTTGTTGCTGTTGGAAGTTTGGGCGAACACTTTATCTTTTGGGAATGGGTAACCGCCTTACTGGGATCCGCTCTTGATATCGATCCATTTAATCAACCGAATGTGACAGAGGCTAAGAACGCCACATCGCAGCTGCTCAAGGATTGGAACGGGACACTCCCCCAATTCACTGCTGACTATATCGATGACAATGTCGCTATCTTCGGTGAAGATAAATCACTTCATCAATCACTTCTTTCATTCTTGGCAACAGTTCCCGAAGATGGCTACATCTCAATACACGCGTATCTTGATCGCAAGGATGATGCGAGTGTGCGAGAACTTCAAAATGTTCTTTCAAAGAAAACCGGCAAGCCAGTTACCTTTGGTTGGGGTCCACGCTTTCTCCACTCAACGGGTCAGTTTCATAAAGGTGGCCAACAAAATGGAGCTTTTCTTCAGATAACAGGCGCGTGCACCAATGATCTTGATATTCCTGGCGAGAAGTTCACGCTTCGGACTCTGCTGATGGCACAGGCACTGGGAGATCACGCAGCTCTACAGAAAAGAAAATTCCCGCTTCTGCGACTTCATCTAGAAGATCGTTCGGCGGGAATTCTGCAATTGTTAACGGTTGCCCGTTCTCTTTAAATTATTCGTCTCCACGCAATTTCTTCAGTGCATCTTCAAGAATCTTCGCACCCTCGGTATCAGTGCGGCGCTCTTTGACGTAAGCAAGGTGAGTCTTGTACGGAACATTAACAACAGCAGTTGGCGGTTTATTTTTATCGCGCCCTGCTGGTAGTCCACACTTTGGGCAATCCCATTGCTCAGGGATAACAACTGTCTCTTCTACAGCAAATGATGGACGTACTTCATGACCATTGCCGCACCAGTATGAAACGGTTGCGCGTTCGATCTGATCTCCACGCTCGGCTTCACCCATTGGGCCAGCGCCGACACGACTTCCACGGATTGCACTTGCCATCGTCTTATCCCTTCAAGACTAATGAGAGAGCAACAACGGCTGCAAACCAGAGTCCGCCGACAACAATGGTGAGGCGATCAAGATTGCGCTCAACTACTGATGAGCCTCCATAGTTTGAAGAGACTCCGCCACCAAAGAGATCTGAAAGCCCCGCGCCTTTTCCTTTATGGAGAAGGACGAGAAGGATCATGATTACGCTCATTAGGATCAGAAAGATCGAAAGTCCGAGGGCCATATGCCGTGCTCCTTACATCGTAGAAGGGAAGGATACTAGATTAATCGAGGCGTTGAGCCCGCAAACCGTCGCTGCTAGAGGGCTTCCTGCGCGTAGAACTTGGCGATCTTCGCAAGTTCCTCTGGGTCAAGGCTGGCTCCTCCGATGAGTGCACCGTCAACATCGCTCTGCTTCATTATCTCAACGATATTTGAGGACTTCACTGAGCCACCGTAAAGAATTCGCATACCCCCGGCAATCTCCGGTGAACCAATTACTCCCACCTCTTCACGAATTGCAGCACAGACTTCTTGAGCATCGTCTGGTGTTGCAGTCTTACCTGTTCCAATCGCCCACACTGGCTCATATGCAATCACTATCTTCTTCAACTCTGGCTTGGTGAATCCCTCAAGGCCTGCACGTACCTGACGAATCACATGTGAGACATGGGCGCCAGATTCACGGATAGATAGTTCTTCGCCCACACAGAAAATTGGAATGAGATCATGAGAGAGCGCGGCACGTATTTTCTTATTGATAAGCGTGTCATCTTCCTTGTGAATAGCACGGCGCTCTGAATGCCCAATAACTACGAAGGTGCACCCTAGCTTTGCCAGCATTGAACCTGAGATGTCGCCTGTGAATGCGCCACCATTTTCAGGAGAGAGATCTTGTGCGCCGTAGAGCAAGCGGAGGCGATCACCATCAATAAGCGTTTGAATTGAACGAATATCTGTAAAGGGAGGCAGGATTGCAATATCAACTGCGTCATAGTCTTTATCCGAGAGTGAATAGACGAGCTTCTGTGCAACTGCAATCGCCTCAAGATGATTGAGGTTCATCTTCCAGTTACCCGCCATGAGTGGCTTGCGCATATTCATCTCCTTCGAAGTGGTTGAAAGTTACAGCAAGATTAAAGATCTAGCGCCTTAAGTCCAGGCAATTCTTTGCCTTCAAGATACTCAAGCGATGCTCCACCACCGGTTGAAATATATCCAAAATCGATATCAGCGAATCCCAGCGCTCTTACTGCTGCAGCTGAGTCTCCGCCACCGACGACCGAAATTCCAGATACCTGAGAGAGCGCTTGGGCTACAACTTTGGTTCCGTGTGCGAAATTCGGAAATTCAAAGACTCCCATAGGACCATTCCAAAAGACGGTCTCGCACGATGTGATGGCTGCGGCAAAGGCCTTTGCAGAATCAGGACCTATATCAAGTCCCATCTGATCCGCAGGAATCGCATCAGCGGTCACCAACGTTGGCGGAGAGTCGATAGAGAATTCTGGAGCAATGACAATATCTGTTGGCAGGATTAACTTCACTCCTTGCTGTTTAGCCTTTTCAATTAATTCTCTTACTGTTGGTATGAGATCGTCTTCAACAAGTGATTTCCCGATTTGATGTCCCTGTGCTGCGAGAAATGTGAAGACCATTCCTCCACCAATTGCCATCACATCGACCTTGTTAAGAAGGTTAGAAATTACGCCAATTTTATCTGAGACTTTCGCACCTCCAAGAACTACTCCATAGGGGCGAACCGGATCTATGGTGAGTTTTTTGAGTACATCAACTTCAGCACTTACGAGAAGACCTGCTGCATGAGGGAGAATTTTTGGCAGGTCATAGACCGAGGCGTGTTTGCGGTGAACTGCTCCGAAACCATCACCGACATAGAAATCTGCCAGTGAGGCTAGGTACTCAGCAAATGCTTGACGGTCAGATTCATCCTTTGATGTTTCGGCAGGTGAGAAGCGAATATTTTCAAGAAGAAGAAGTTCGCCTGCAACAAGATTCTTTGCTGCAGATGAAACGTCGACCCCTTGAACTGAGCCTGGAAAAAGCACCGGTTGAGCAAGTAATTCGCTCAGACGGTGAGCAACAGGGGCAAGGGATAGTTCTGCCTTCACTTCACCCTTAGGTCTACCAAGGTGGGCGGCAATAACAACACTTGCCCCGACAGAAAGCAGGTACTTGATTGTAGGAAGCGAAGCCTTTATTCGACCATCGTCAGTGATTACTCCGTTTTTCAACGGAACATTGAGATCACAGCGAAGAAAGACTCGCTTCCCAGCAAGATTGCTCTCTTTCAATTGCATTAGAGTTTTTTACCAACAAGCCCAACGAGATCTACGAGGCGATTGGAGTAACCCCACTCGTTGTCATACCAACCAACAATCTTGACCTGGTTGCCAATTACCTTGGTGAGCCCTGAATCAAAGATGCACGAAGATGGATCGGTAACAATATCTGAGGAAACGATTGGGTCTTCAGTGTAGGAAAGGAATCCCTTCAGCGCACCGTTTGCTGCAGCCTTCATCGCAGCATTAATCTCGGCAACGCTCGCCTCTTTCGCCAATTCAACAGTGAGGTCAGTTGCTGATCCTGTTGGAACTGGTACGCGCATTGCATATCCATCAAGCTTTCCCTTAAGTTCTGGGAGAACAAGTGAGATCGCCTTAGCAGCACCGGTTGAGGTTGGAATCATATTTGTCGCAGCAGCGCGTGCGCGGCGGAGATCTTTATGAGGGAAATCAAGAATGACCTGATCGTTGGTATATGCGTGAATCGTAGTCATCAGACCCTTCACAATCCCCCAGTTGTCCTGAAGCACCTTAGCCATTGGAGCAAGGCAGTTCGTTGTACATGAGGCGTTAGAGATGATGTGATGGTTGGCTGGATCGTACTTCTCGTGATTAACACCCATCACGATCGTAATATCTTCATCAGATGCGGGTGCTGAGATAATCACTTTCTTTGCACCTGCCGCGATATGTTTTCCAGCATCTGCAGCCTTGGTGAAATGACCGGTTGATTCGATAACGATATCTGCGCCTACTGCTCCCCAAGGAAGGTTTGCCGGATCGCGATCTGCAAAAACTTTAATTGTCTTTCCTCCGACGGTGAGAGTTTCATCCGTATGAGAGACGTCGAGTCCTAAGCGACCGAGAATTGAGTCGTATTTAAGGAGGTGTGCAAGGGTTGCATTATCGGTGAGGTCATTGATCGCAACGATATTGATCTCAGGGTTGGTCAGCGCTGCTCTAAAGAAATTACGGCCGATGCGGCCAAAACCATTAATTCCAACATTAATCATCAGTAAACCTTTTTCTAGAGTAAGAAAGTTAGACGGCACAATATCTGCCACAACGCTGGGGTCTAAGCGGAATCTTATCAGGCGGTAAGCACCGCTCTGGCGCTACTCGCCGAGCAAGTCCGGTGATAAACCAGCCTCAGTATCAGGAATTCCTAACTCTGAAGCCCGCTTATCAGCCATCGCAAGTAATCTGCGAATTCGCCCAGCGATCGCATCTTTTGTCATGGGTGGTGTTGCAAGAGAACCTAACTCTTCCAAACTTGCTTGACCGTGACTAATTCGTAATTCGCCAGCCTCTTTTAGATGATCTGGAATTTCAGGACCGAGAATCTCCATTGCACGTTGGACGCGTGCTGCAGCGGCAACTGCTGCACGTGCTGATCGGCGAAGATTTGCATCATCAAAATTTGCAAGGCGATTTGCCGTTGCGCGAACTTCACGACGCATACGTCGCTCTTCCCAAGCGAGAACACTTTCATGAGCACCAAGTCGTGTGAGTAATACTCCGATTGCATCACCGTCACGAATAACAACGCGATCGACCCCACGTACTTCGCGCGCCTTTGCAGCAATTCCTAAACGTCGCGCGGCTCCAACAAGTGCTAACGCCGCCTCAGGTCCTGGACAAGTAATTTCAAGTGATGATGAACGGCCCGGCTCTGTAAGCGAACCGTGTGCGATAAAGGCACCACGCCACGCCGCCTCTGCATCGCAGATATTGGCCGAAACAACTTGCGGTGGAAGACCACGAATAGGTCGACCGTTTCCATCGATCAGACCAGTCTGACGAGCTAACGCATCACCTGCTTCAATGACGCGAACAACGTAACGAGACCCTTTGCGAAGTCCGCTCGAAGAGAGAACTGCTAAATCACTGTCATGGCCGTAAATATCGGCAATATCTTTCTTGAGTCGTCTAGCGCTCTGGGAAGTATCGAGTTCAACCTCAATAACCACCTTGCCCGCGGCAATGTGAAGCCCACCGGCAAAGCGAAGCAGTGATGAAACCTCAGCCTTGCGACAGCATGGGCGAGTTACTGAGAGACGACTGAGCTCATCTTTTACTGCTGCTGTCATAGCCATGGGGCTATCCAACCAAAGTTTTCCCGGCAATGTGTGCGAAAAGAGAGGTCAATTTTTTCGTATCGTGATGGTTGGCACTTCCTTGAAGTCGAAGGTCGCCGACCAACAACTCTCCACCTTGGGTTGAAACTTTCTCTCCAAGAAGTTCGGCCGCTTGAGGATCCTGAACGAGAGAAGTATCAGCAACAACAAAATCAAATGAGAGTTCTGGAGCCAATTTCGCAACCGCTGCAATGTGATCAAGGGCGCTACGTCCTGAAAATTCACCAGTGTGCACATCATCAAGGTTAAGTAAGAGGATTTTCTTCGCTGGAGAATTACTGAGTGCGATAACTTGTTCAGGCACGAGCAGATGAGGAAGAACGCTAGAGATCCATGATCCTGGTCCCATCGTGATCCAATCGGCTTGAGCGATTGCTGCCAGCGCTTCTGGTCTTGCCTTGGGATTCTCAGGGATTAATTTCACAGATTCAAAACGACCAGTGGTAGTGGCTACCTCTTTCTGTCCACGGACTGTTTTCTTCTCTCCTTGATCGAGAAAAATTGCTTCTATGTCGAGTGGTTCTCCTGCCATCGGAAGTACTCGACCTACAACTTTAAGTAAGGCGCCCACTCGATCTAAACCTTCAATCGGATCTTCATCACGATCCCAGAGAGCTGCAAGAAGTAAGTTGCCGACAGCATGGCCATCTAGTGGCCCATCACTTGTAAAGCGGTACTGCATGATCTCAGCCCAACTTCTACCCCATTCGTCATCCGAACAGAGGGCAGCCAGTGCCATACGCAGATCACCAGGAGGGAAGATCGGAAATTCTTCGCGCAATCTTCCGCTTGAACCGCCATTGTCAGCCACGGTAACGATCGCGGTGATTTCTGAAGTCAGAGAGCGCAAAGAAGTAAGTGTTGCAAAGAGACCGTGCCCTCCGCCGAGGGCGACAACGCGTGGAGATGACATGAGTTACTCGCGGCCAACATCTCTATGGGTGGCATGGGCAGATATCTCAACCGTTGATGAGTATTCACTAAGTTGTCGAGCAATTTCTCGCGCGACAGAAACGCTGCGATGTTTGCCACCAGTGCATCCAACGGCAATTGTCACAAAGCGCTTACCTTCACGGAGATAGCCCGGAACCATCTGCATAACAACTGACACGTAGCTCTTAATGAACTCTTCGACGCCATCACTTGCAAGTACCGTAGAAAAGACTTTCTCGTCGAGTCCAGTAAGTGGTCGTAGCTCTGGCACCCAGTGTGGATTGGGAATAAATCGTGCATCGAGAAGCAAGTCCGCATCAACCGGGATTCCATATTTGAATCCAAAGGAGAGCACATTGATTCGTATGGCGCTGAGTGATCCTGGTGAGAATATCTCGGCGATACGTTTCTCCAGCTGGTGCACATTTAAGTTGCTCGAATCAATGACAATGTCAGCCTGGGCACGGAGTTCATCAAGCTTGGTTCGTTCGCGGGCAATACCATCAACGATTCGATCATTTGCCTGCAAGGGATGTGGTCGACGAGTGGATTCAAAGCGAGCCACCAATACTTGATCGCTGGCATCAAGAAAGAGGGTTCTGAATGGAACCTTCTTCTCACGCAACGTGTTCAGAGATGCACTCAGATCATCAAAGAATTTACCTCCACGCACATCGACGACGACTGCAACTGATGCGAAATCTGATCCACCGGTCTGTGAAGCTAGTTCGGGCAGAATTGCAGGTGGCAGATTGTCTACGACATACCAACCTAGATCTTCAAGTGCGTGCGCTACCGTCGATCTACCGGCACCGGACATTCCGGTAAGAATCAAGAGTTCGCGTGTACTCATGGGAACAGTCTGCCATCAACGTCAACTACCTAACACCCTTACTTGTCGAGAATCTCACCCGTCTGCATATCTACCCCGCCAATAACGGCGCTCTCCCCCATATGTGAGAGGTGGTTCCAAATAATCGATGCAATTTTCTCGCCGATTCCTGGCGTTGCCGCAATCTCTGCCACAGAAGCCTTGCGAATAGCACCAACAGAACCGAAACGATCTAAGAGGGCGGCTCGCCTAATGTGACCTAGCTGTTCGATCTCATCTAAAACAGATTCCAACATCACCTTTGATCGACGTGATCGGTGGAAGGTTACTGCGAAGCGATGTGCTTCATCGCGTATGCGTTGCAGCAGATACATTCCCTCACTTGTGCGAGGAAGGATAAGTGGATCCTGGCTATGTGGAAGCCATACTTCTTCAAGACGCTTAGCTAAACCACAGAGAGCAATATCGGTGACACCGAGCTCTTCGAGTGCACGCGTTGCAGCTGCGACTTGTGGCGCACCGCCATCGACAACAATGAGTTGCGGTGGATAGGAGAATTTGCCTAATCGCCCGCCAGATTCATTAACCTCGCTTTGATCAACCTTTCGATCTGCCAGCAATCTCTTAAGTCGTCGCGTGATTACTTGATGCATGGCGCGAGTGTCATCCGTCGCTTCGGTGGTATCAATAATGAATCGGCGATACTCGCTCTTCTTTGCAATGCCGTCTTCAAAGACAACCATCGAGGCAACAACAGTTGTGCCTGAAATATTTGAGATATCAAAACACTCAATACGTAGTGGCGTACGTGGAAGTTCAAGGATTTCTTCTAGTTCGATAAGCGCTTTACCAGAGACGGCTGCATCGTTGGCTCGCTTACTCAGGAATTGGATCAACGCATAATGAGCGTTTCTATCGACGGTATCAAGGAGTTCTACCTTTTCACCGCGCTGTGGAACTTTGATCGTGACCTTATGTCCGGCAAGTGAACTCAGCCATAATGTGAGAGCTTGGCTATCTGTGGGTTCGTGATTCATATGAATAATTGATGGAATTTCCGTTGCACCATCTCCGTAGATCGAGAAGAGAAGTGATGCCCATTGATCTTCGCCTTCGAGCGTTCTCTCTTGATCAACAATCCATGAACGTGAACCCTTGATCGATCCTCTGCGCACCATGAATATTGAACCAGCAGCATGGAAGCCCTCTTCATGAATGGCAATGAAATCCCCATCCAGATCGTCAGAGAGATTTCCTTGCGTTGATTTCTGTGCCTTTTCAAAAGATTCAATCTGGTCACGAAGGCGAGCTGCTCGCTCAAACTCTTCTCGTGATGCTGCCAACTCCATTTCGTGGCGCATTGTTGGGAGCAGATCTTCCATTCCAGACTCCATGAAATCGTTGAGCTTGACGGCGATCTCTTTATGTTCCTCTGGGCTCACCCAACCGACACACGGCGCCGCGCACTTTCCAATATCCCCCAAAAGGCATTGTCGTTTTGACCGCTGCGCTCTCTGAAAGTTTCCAACGCTGCACGATCTCACCGGAAAGACTTTAAGTAGAACTTCATAGGTATTACGAAGGGCCCATGCATTTGTATACGGTCCAAAATACTTAAGACCTGGACGCTTCTCCTTGCGGGTAATAAAAATACGTGGATACTCATCTTCAAGTGAAATCGCCAGGTAGGGATAAGACTTATCGTCTTTGAATTGCACGTTATAGGTCGGGTGGTACTGCTTAATCCATGAGAACTCTAAAGCCAGCGCTTCTAATTCAGTCTTAACAATCGTCCAATCGACCCGAACCGCCTCGTGAACCATCCGATATGTTTTCTGAGCAAGGTTTGAACCAAAGTAAGAACTCAAGCGATTCTTAAGGTTCTTAGCCTTTCCAACGTAGATCACCTTGTCACTTTTATTGTAGAAACGGTAAACACCGGGATCTTCAGGGATCTCCGGTGGGCGATACGAGGCTGGATCTGCCATCGCTACTTCTTCTTCGCTGCGGGCTTCTTAACCGAACGGTTGTTCTCAAGAATTTCACGTAAGAACTGACCTGTGTAACTCTCTTTAACGGATGCAACATGCTCTGGAGTTCCGACAGCAACAACCATCCCGCCCCTAAATCCGCCTTCGGGACCCATATCAATAACCCAGTCGGCACACTTAATGACATCGAGATTATGTTCAATCACTATGACAGTATTTCCTGAATCAACAAGGCGACTGAGGACTCCTAATAGTTTGTTCACATCTTCAAAGTGAAGCCCTGTCGTTGGCTCATCGAGAACGTAGATAGTTCGCCCAGTTGAGCGACGCTGGAGTTCGGTGGCAAGTTTTACTCGTTGTGCCTCTCCACCGGAAAGAGTTGGAGCAGATTGACCCAATCGAACATATCCAAGACCCACATCACAGAGGGTTTTTAAATAGCGTGCGATCGTTGGAACAGATTCAAAGAATTCGTGAGCGATCTCAATAGGCATATCGAGAACCTCGGCGATTGTTTTACCCTTGTAATGCACTTCGAGAGTCTCGCGGTTGTAGCGCGCGCCGTGACAGATTTCGCAGGGGACATAAACATCGGGTAGAAAGTTCATTTCGATAGTGATCGTGCCATCACCCGTGCAGTTCTCGCAGCGACCGCCCTTAACGTTAAAGCTAAAGCGTCCTTGCTGATAGCCGCGAATCTTTGCTTCTGTGGTCTCTGAAAACAAGAAGCGGATTTTGTCAAAGACGCCCGTGTATGTGGCCGGATTAGAGCGCGGTGTACGTCCAATCGGGGATTGATCAACGTGAACTACTTTATCGAGTTGGTCAATCCCAGTAATAGTCTTGTGGCGACCTGGAACGATGCGCGCACCGTTGAGTTTATTTGCAAGAGTTGAGTACAAGATGTCGTTGACCAGCGTTGATTTACCCGAACCACTCACACCTGTCACTGCTACAAAAGTTCCAAGCGGAATTGAGACCTCAACATCTTTGAGGTTGTTCTCCTTCGCGCCTTTAATAACGATCTGGCGCTTTGGATCTATCTTCCTACGGCTCTTTGGAATCTCAATTGCACGACGACCCGATAGGTATGCACCAGTGATTGATTCCTTAGATGCAATCAGCTCTTCATAGGACCCTGACACGACAACTCTTCCACCATGTTCGCCGGCTCCGGGACCGATGTCGACAACCCAATCTGCAGTACGAATTGTCTCTTCATCATGTTCAACAACAATAAGTGTGTTTCCAAGATCTCGAAGTCGTGTGAGAGTTTCGATGAGTCGTCGGTTATCACGCTGATGGAGACCAATGCTCGGTTCATCAAGTACATAGAGAACTCCCACAAGTCCAGAACCGATCTGGGTAGCAAGAC
>WLHB01000011.1 GCA_009702965.1 Actinomycetota bacterium
GAAATAAATGCGAATCCAAAGTCAGGCTCGCGCTGGGTCTTTACCCCAAAACGCTCTTCGATCTTTTCAAGCTCACTCCAGATTGAAACAATTGAAACCAGAGCCTGGGCCACATTGTTATGCGGCATCTTAGGCGCATAATTCTCAGTAGTGCGAGATTGAAAAATAACAGCGGATGCGACAGCGACTAATTCTTGGGCAGAGAGTTGGTCGAGAACTCCTCTGCGTATAGCCTCGGTGAGCAAGAGATCGGATTCTGCATAGATCTTTGCAAGAATCTTTCCTTGCTCTAACGTTTTTTCGCCTTCAATATAGTTCAGGTGGGTGAGAACGTCACAGATTCGATCGAATGTCTTTGCAATGACGTGTGTTCTATTCTCAACTCGCGCCCGTAAACCATCGGATTCACGCCTGACGCGCTCGGCGCGCTCTGCAATTCGTGCGTGAGACTCCCGATCATTACAGGGATGGCATGGATGAGACCGAAGTCCTTTTCGCAAACCTTCAATCTCGGACTCAAGAAAACGACGCTGCTTCTGATCTATCGTTCTCCGCGCATCCCGTTTTGAGAGAAGTCGTTCGATCTCCTTGATGTCACTGCGCATACGGGCATATTCGGCGAAATCTCCGAGGTGACAATTGACATCCTGCATTAACTCTTGAATTGCAGATTCATTCTTCTTGATCTGCTTCACAAGACCTACAACGGCTCTATCCGCTTGGAACTGCGCGAAAGATGACTCGAGGCTTCCGCGTGCGCGCTCACGTCCGAAACGATTAATCAAGTTAATTGCCATGTTGTAAGTAGGTGCAAAAGATGAACGAAGTGGGTACGTTCGAGTTGAAGCCAAACCTGCAACCATTGCACTATCAATTGTTGGTGACCACTGCACAATCGCATTTCCTTCAATATCAATTCCACGCCTACCGGCGCGACCTGTCAATTGTGTGTACTCCCCCGGAGTAATAGGAACATGCGCTTCACCGTTCCACTTTGTTAATTTTTCTAAGATCACAGTCTTTGCTGGCATATTGATACCCAGTGCCAAAGTTTCGGTCGCAAACACTGCCTTCACCAACCCACGTTTAAAGAGATCTTCAACAGTTTCCTTAAAGCTCGGCAGAAGGCCAGCGTGGTGGGCTGCAATTCCCCGCTCAAGAGCTTCAAGCCATTGGCTATAACCGAGTACATCTAGATCTTCAGGAGCAAGATGTGCGTTTAATCGCGATGCGGTGAGAAGAATCTCTTCACGTTCAGCGGTGTTAGTTAAGCGAAGACCAGAATGAAGACACTGATTAACTGCAGCGTCACACGCAGCGCGAGAGAAGATAAAGGTGATTGCTGGCAATAGACCCTGTCTATCGAGAGTTTCTATAATCTCAGGTCGGGAAAGCTTGTTCTCGCTCTCATTAAAACTTTCCCTGCGGTGACGAGGCATCTTAATCTTGCGCATCGACTCACGTTCGAGAGCCAGTAGCTCAGGATTGATCTTTCCTGTCTCTTTAAAGAGATCCACCAGGCGATTGCCGATCAGAACATGCTGATATAAAGGAATTGGTCGAATTTCTGAAACGATAACATCAGTCTTGCCTCGAACCGTTCCCAGCCATTCCCCAAACTCTTCAGCATTAGAGACTGTTGCCGAGAGCGAAATCACCTGCACCGATTCCATCAGATGAATGAGGACTTCCTCCCAAACAGCGCCTCGAAACTTATCCGCGAGATAGTGCACCTCGTCCATGACAACTGACTGCAAGTTTGTGAGAGAGGAAGAGCCCGCATAGAGCATATTTCTTAGAACTTCCGTGGTCATTACAAGAACAGGTGCCTCAGAGTTAATATTTGTATCGCCTGTAAGAAGCCCAACGTTTTCTTCGCCAAACTTGGCAACAAACTCAGTGAATTTTTGATTTGAAAGAGCTTTTATCGGTGTGGTGTAGAAACACTTCTTACTTTTTCGCAACGCTAAGTACGCCGCAAATTCGCCCACTACCGTCTTACCCGCACCGGTTGGAGCAGCGACTAACAGCCCATTCCCGTCTTCGACGCAGTGAAGAGATTTGATCTGGAAATCATCTAGTGGAAAATCAAATGATTCCGAGAACTCAACGGTTACCGGATGCGACCCTCTAGCCCTTGATGCTGCCATCCGTTCTGCTGGAGTACTCATGACTCCTCATGGAAATTACGATTACAAAAGCGCAGCACGGTTCGCCTTCTTTGCTCGGCGACGATCATTAGCGAGTGCGATCAGACCGGCAAGGAAGTAGAGACCGATGAGCGGAAGGGCTAGTGCAATCATTGAGAGAGGATCAGGGCTTGGTGAGAATCCAGCTACAAAGAGCGTGATGCCGAAGATCCAGAATCTCCAGGGCCGCAATATTCCGCGACCACTCAGCGCGCCACCAAAATTGAGCGCCAAGAGAAAGACCGGTAATTCGAATCCTAAGCCAAAGAAAAACATCACTTTAGTAACAAAATCTAGATAATCATCAAAAATCACCAAGTTATTGAGCGCATCTGGAGTGAAGCCAAAGAGAACCTTGATCGCCATGGGAAGAATCGTGTAACCGAAATACGCACCAAAGGAGAAGAAAGGTGTGGCTGCGATAATAAAAAGGATCGAGTTCCGTTTCTCTTTTCTATGCAGAGCTGGCGCGATAAATGCCCACATTTGGTAGAGCCAGATCGGTGCTGCAAGAAGAATCCCTGTCAGAATCGCAATTTTAATTTGAAGATTGAGTGGCCCAAGAACACCGCTAATCGTCAGAGCCCCGCAATTATCTGATCCCGTTTCACGGGCAAGCGCGAGATCGCAGACCGGGCTCGCTAGATTTGTGATGATATCGGTATAGAAATACCAGCCGACTCCGGCGAATAATAGGATCGCAAGAGCGCTGCGAACAACGCGCTTTCGAAATTCACGCAGATGTTCAAGAAGCGGCATGCGACCAGCGGATGTGGTCGACATAGATGTTAAGCCGAGGCAGGACCGTCTTGGTCTGTCTTCTTCTCGTCTTTCTTATCGCTCATCTCAGATTTGAATATCTTGAGTGATTGTCCGAGTGAACGCGCAGAGTCAGGAAGTCTCTTTGCTCCGAAGAGCAGAACAAGAACCACGAGTACGAGCAAGATGTGGCTTGGCTGGGTCAGATTCACTAGATCTCCTTCATTAACGTAATGTTGGTGCTAACGGTATCGCACCCTCTTCATAAAGGGCTAGCGTAGATTCAACCGATTGGACAATACTCCTACGAATCTCATCGGGAGAATCGATGACCAAATCCCCGCATGAGCCGAGCGCCGTTCGGGCGAGCCAATCCAGTGAATATGCCGACAGGGAGATCGACTCTCCGATGGTGACCTGGCCCGGGCTAAGTCCCAATGACTCTGCAGTCCATCGATCGCCCCGCATGATTCGCGCCTTCGTACTTTGTGGCTGTGAGTTCTTTGGGGATGAGACGGATTCTTTAGAGGAAGAATTTACTCGAGGCAATAAATCAGATGAAACCGAATTAATGCGGTCGAGACGAAATGTTCTTGTTGCGCCAGCTAGATCACAGAAAGCCTCAACGTATTCAAAAGATCCTTCTGTAAAGAAACCGAATGGGGAAATAATTCTCTCTTTGACTTCATCTCGCTGTGGCGAGAAATAAGCTATAGAAACATTGGCCCTCTCTGCGATTGCACGGTCTATGACTGCACGCACCTGAGTTTGCGCGGCTTCGGTGATCGTTATCTGCGAGCCAATCACAGATCGAACGCGTTCTGACAGTTGCACAATTCGATCCGTCACTTCAGGCGGCAAACCTTCTAAACCATTAAGCAACAAATCAAGACCTAGAGCGAGAGCGACCATTTCGGATCCACCCAGTGCTCTCACCTTTGCTAGCGGATCGGCGTTTCGGATCGTGACATAACCGGAATCAAACTCAAGATCGATGAGTTCTAGCGGTGTATATCCAGGAAGTCCGCACATCCACAACGTGTTGAGATCATCGAGGATTACTTCTTGGGTCACTCCAAATTGCTTCGCGAGATCTTCTAGCGCAATTCCTTGATGGGTAAGAAGGAATGGAACCAGATCAAGAAGGCGCGCGGTCTGTTCGATGGGAGTCGAGGTTTTCTTAACCATGAGCACTCTTTACTTTCTCAAGAGTGCGTATCGTTTCTCGCCTCAAAGATGCTGGTTCTAAGACCACCACATCATCACGGTGCCAAAGAATGAGTGAAAGAATCCAGGAACTAGAAAAGATGGGCACCTGAATAGTGTCCCATTCGTCACCACTGACAATTGATTTCGCTTTCGATCTAAACTGATTTCCTCTGTTCTTGCGAAGAAGAAGTGTTGCCATCGGTTGATCCTCAAATGACTCTTCATGGAGGGACGATGGCGTGGAGAACGCCCCACTCTTCTTCCCAACGGTGACTTCACCTGAAATCCGATCCAAACGAAATGTGCGCTGTTCGCCTTTATTCACATCGAAGGCGATAAGAAACCATGAGCCAGCTCGTCCTCTCAGAGCAAATGGATGGAGTTCACGAGCGCTCACCGATAAATCGGCCGAAACATAATCGAAGGTAACAACCGCTCGCCTCATAATTGCATCGGTGATGATTGTGAAGTGAGAGTTAGTGGCACCAATACGAGGCGAGAGAGAGATCGACTCTAGATCAGCATCGATACCGATCGATTCGAGTTTAACGAGCGCTGATGTGGAAACCTCTTCCAGCGCTGCGCCAGACCATGATGAAGCAGCGAGAGATAAAAGCGCAATATCTCGACCATCGAGAGTTCCTAGATCAAGTTGATATGAAGATGGTGTAATTCGGTATCCCGCCTCATCTTCAAAGAGGGGATCAAAGGTTCCTAATTCAATCGCAATACCCAACCCACGAAGATCATCCTTATCTCGTTCAAACATTCGTTCCATGGCATCGGCTGAACCTTCATAACCTTCGACCGTTCTGAAGATTTCAGATTTAGTGAGATAGCGTTTTGTTGCTAGGAGTGCAATTGTGAGATTAACCAAACGTTCACTCTTCCGCGACACCGTATGCACCCTTTGCTGGTCTGCGTCTGCGCGCGAGCACATCAACACCTGGAGCCATTCGCCTGCTCTGGATAAGAAATCCTGTATGGCCAATCATTCGCTGCTGGGGTCTCACAGCCAAGCCTTCATGATGCCAACCACGAACAATTGTCTCTGAACTCTCTGGTTCGGTGAAGTGACCATCGGCTTTCAGCGCTTCTGCCGTTGCCGACAACTGTGTCGTCGTTGCAACATAGGCAAGGAAGACTCCCCCGGGTCGCAGCACCTTTGCCGCCATCTCGACGCACTCCCATGGAGCTAGCATGTCTAGAACAACACGATCATATGTATGTGTGTGCGGATGATCTTGGACTGAACCTACTGTAAGAGTCCATTGATCAGGGTGTACGCCAAAGTATTCTGTTACATTCTTTCGTGCGATCTCTGCAAAATCATCTCGTCGCTCAAAAGAGTCGAGTGATCCTTCACTTCCTACAGCGCGAAGAATTGAGAGCGAGAGCGCTCCACTGCCAACGCCAGCCTCAAGAACTCGCGATCCGGGATAAATATCTGCGACCCCGATGATCATGGCCGCATCCTTAGGATAAACAATTGTTGCACCACGAGGCATTGAGAGAACGTAATCAGAGAGGAGAGGAATGAAAGCGGTGAACTTTAATCCGGCGGTAGTTGAGACCACCGATCCTTCAGGCAAACCAATAAGTTCATCGTGAACTATCCAGCCTTTATGTGTATGCCATTCTTTGCCTGGCGTAATCGTGAAGCTGTAGAGCTTGCCCTTTGGATCTGTCAGTTGGATCCGATCCCCCGCCGCGAAATAGCCTGGCGTTCTGGCACCTGAAATTGAATTTTTAATGGAATCCGACACAGCCCTATCTTATGGTGAGAAGTATCGATGTGTGGGGGTATCGTCGCCAGTGTGACTTCGATTCGCCTCTCCCCCAGCCGAGTATCTGAATTTAACAATTGTCCTCGACTTTATAAGTATCGGGTGATCGAACTTCTGCCTGAACCGCCGAGTATTGATGCCGAACGCGGAACTTTAATCCATACAATCCTAGAAGACCTCTTCGATCTTCCTGCGCAAGAGCGCAACCATCAAAGCGCTACCGCAATGGCACCATCGCGGTGGAAGGATCAAATTGAGGCAAAGCCAGAGCTGGCTAACCTCGTTCTTAATGAAAAAGAGTGGCTCGATCGAGTAGAGGCGCTTCTGAAGAACTACTTTCTCCTTGAAAAGCCTGAATCGTTCGAGGCGACTCATCGAGAGATGCACCTTGAACAGGATCTCACCACAGAGGTTTACCTCCATGGCTATGTTGATCGCATTGATGTTGCTCCGACCGGTGAAGTACGGATCGTTGATTACAAGAGTGGGAAATCACCAAAACCAGGATGGGAAGAGAAAGCGCTCTTTCAGCTTCGCGTCTACGCTCTTCTTTATTGGAGACTACACGGTGTCATCCCAACTCTTCTTGTACTGCATTATCTAGGTGATGCGCGGACGGTAAAAAGTTCACCGAAAGAGGCGGAGTTAATCTCAACAGAGAAGAAGCTGCTCGCAATTGCGGATGAGATTATTGAAGCTATTGAGAAAGATCACTTCCCACCTAAGCCCAGTAGATTATGTGACTGGTGTTTCTTTAAGAGCATCTGTCCTGCACACAATTAAAGGCCGTTATAGAAATCCTGCAGAATCGCTGCGTTGACTTCATGCAGGCTCTGCGCCACTTTTACAGAGCGAGACTCGATAACTTCTACATAGTGAGGTACTGCAATCACTGCGCAGCCCGCCTCTTGTGCAGAAGAGATCCCTGTAAGTGAATCTTCGAAAACCACGCAATCGCCGGGATCAACGCTCATTCGCTTTGCTGCCTCGAGATAAGGATCTGGGAAAGGTTTTGTTCGCTCGACATCATCTGCACTGATCGTAAATGAAAAGAATTCATCCGGAAGTGTAGAGAGAGCAGCGTCCATCAAATTTCGTGGACTGGCACTGACTAGCGCTACCGGCATTATCTCTCGCACTCGATTAACGGCATCGAGCGCCCCTGGCATAAGAGTTGCTTTACTCGAAAGCTTCACGAGCATCATCTGAGTGAGTTCTTCGACAACATCGGGACCAGACATATCATGAGCGCACATCTGTGAAATATAGATACCCACACGAGAGAGCGGTCCCCCGATACAGATTCGTTGATCCTCGTCATCCCATGAATATCCGTAACGAGCGCAGAGTTCTTGTTGAGATTGGTGCCACTGTGGCTCTGAGTCAAGAAAGAGGCCATCCATATCAAAAAATGCTGCCTTAAAGGTCATTGATCAGACCTTAATTCGCGTTGAAGTATTTTGCTTCAGGATGGTGAACGATGATTGCAGAGGTAGATTGCTCAGGATGCAATTGGAATTCTTCTGAGAGTTCCACACCGATTCGACCTGGCTCGAGAAGTTCACAGAGTTGAACCTGCTGTTCGATATCAGGACACGCTGGATATCCGAAAGAGTAACGGGAGCCTCGATAACCCTGATCAAGAATTCCTGCAATATCAGGTGAATCTTCGTGACGAACATTGAGTTCTTCTCGGATACGAGCGTGCCAATGTTCAGCAAGAGCTTCTGTCAGTTGAACCGAGAGACCGTGTAACTCCATATACTCGCGATACTTGTTCTCCGCGAAGAGTTTTGCTGCCGCCTCAGAGACAACGCTTCCCATCGTCACCACATGGAAGGCGACAACATCTGTCTTTCCAGAGTCTTTATCTGCAAAGAAGTCAGAGAGGCAGAGACGGCGATCACGACGTTGACGTGGGAATGAGAAGCGAGTGCGTTCTTTGCCTTTGTCAGGACCCTCGTGGTGCAAAATGACGAGATCATTTCCATCGCTTACGCATGGAAAATACCCATAGACAACTGCTGCGTTGAGCCAACCTTGAGATTGAACCTCATTAAGAAGTGAGCGAAGGCGTGGTCGTCCTTCGCTTTCGACCATCGCTTCATATTCACCACGGCCACCCTTGAGGCCCCACTGGCCCATAAAGAGTGCGCGTTCATCCAGCATTCCAACATAATCCGCCAGCGGAATTCCCTTAATAATTCTTGATCCATAGAACGGTGCATCAGGGATAGAACAATCAATGGCAACATCACTGCGCTTTGTATCTATCGGTTCATCAACGATCACCTTTGATACTGCCTTGACCTTGCGTTCACGTAGAGCTGGGAGCGCAGCTCCGGGGACACCTTTTTTAACTGCCATGATTGCATCCATCAGATGCAGACCTTCAAAGGCATCTCGTGCATAACGCACTTCGCCAGGGAAACTTTCGGCCAAATCGACTTCAACGAAGGCCCTAGTAAGAGCAGCGCCTCCAAGGATGACTGGCCACTTTTGATCAAGGCTGCGCGCGGTGAGCTCCTCTAAATTCTCGCGCATAATGACCGTTGACTTCACTAAAAGTCCAGACATTCCGATTGCATCGACATCAGATTCTTGAGCGGCATCGATGATCTGATTGATGGTTTGTTTAATTCCGATATTAACTACTCGGTATCCATTATTTGAAAGAATGATATCGACAAGATTTTTACCAATATCGTGAACATCTCCCTTTACCGTTGCAAGGAGAATCGATCCACGACCCTCGTCATCGATCTTCTCCATATGTGGCTCAAGATATGCCACAGCTGACTTCATTACCTCAGCAGATTGGAGAACGAAGGGAAGCTGCATCTCGCCTTTACCAAAGAGTTCGCCGACAGTTTTCATGCCTTCGAGAAGATGATCATTGATAATCGCAAGTGGCGCGATTGAAGAAGCCATCGCCAAATCAAGATCATCGGTGAGGCCAACTTTCTCCCCGTCGATGATTCTCCGTTGTAAGCGCTCTTCCAACGGCAGAGCAGCAAGTTCGGCGGCTCTTACATTTCGAGAAGCTGCGAGTTCGACTCCTTCAAAGAGTTGAAGGTAGGCAGTGAGTGGGTCATAGACGCAGTCCTCCCCCTCAAATCGTCGGCGATCATAGATGAGATCGAGTGCAACCTCTTTCTGTGCCTGGTCGATACGAGCAAGAGGCATGATTTTAGAAGGATGAACAATCGCGGAATCAAGACCAGCAATCACACACTCATGCAGAAATACTGAGTTCAGAACTACGCGTGCAGCAGGATTCAGACCGAAGGAAACGTTGCTTACTCCCAGAGTAGTTTGAACATCTGGGAATTCACTCTTCAGTGTGCGGATAGCGCTAATTGTTTCCAATCCATCGCGTCGAGTTTCTTCTTGCCCAGTAGCGATCGGAAATGTAAGGGTGTCAATAAGAATGTCACCGGTCTTGATGCCCCAGTTTTCATTCAGATCTTTAATCAATCGTCTAGCAACACGGAGCTTCCATTCGGCAGTTCGAGCCTGTCCTTCTTCATCGATAGTGAGCGCCACTACCGATGCGCCGTGTTCAACCACCAACGGCATGATTCTGGCAAAACGGGACGTTGGACCATCACCATCTTCATAGTTAACGGAGTTGATAATGCTGCGGCCACCGAGTTGTTCAAGACCAGCCTTGAGTACCGACGGCTCTGTTGAATCCAACATGACGGGAAGAGTCGATGCGGTTGCAAAACGTTTGGCGATCTCAGTCATATCTCTGACACCGTCACGACCAACATAATCGACAGAAAGGTCGAGCATATGCGCGCCATCGCGAATTTGATCGCGTGCAATCTCTACGCAGGTTTCCCAGTTCTCTTCAACGAGAGCATCACGGAAAGCTCTGGAACCATTGGCATTGGTTCGTTCGCCAATGGCCATATATGTGTTGTCTTGGCGAAATGGTACGTACTGATAAAGAGAAGAAGCGCCAGGGTCAGCATACGATGTGCGACGCTCGACTACTTTTCGATCAAGACGTTTCACAACAGCGGCAAGATGTTCAGGTGTTGTTCCGCAACAGCCACCGATGAGGGTGATTTTGTAATCATTAACAAAGGTCGCAAGTGCCTCCGCTAGCGCATCAGGCCCGAGAGAATAAGTTGCACCCTTTGGTCCCAACACGGGTAAGCCAGCGTTAGGCATTACTGAAATCTCACACTGAGCGTTCTTACTGAGGTAGCGCAGATGCTCAGACATTTCTGCAGGACCGGTAGCACAATTCAAACCAATTAAATCGATGTTTAGTGGTTCTAGCGCGTTGAGCGCAGCGCCGATCTCAGATCCTAAAAGCATGGTTCCTGTTGTTTCAACAGTTACCTGCGCAATGAGAATCACGTCACGATCTGATTTATCAATTGCAGCCCGTGCACCGTTCACCGCAGCTTTGGCTTGTAACAAGTCCTGAGTTGTTTCGATAAGAAGAGCATCCGCTCCTGAATCAACGAGCGCCTGAGAGGCGGTCTCGTAAGCATCGCGTAAGAATGAATAAGTTGTATGTCCTAAACTCGGCAACTTTGTTCCAGGTCCCAAAGAGCCAAGAACGAAGCGAGGCTTTTCAGGCGTTGAAAAAGCATCGGCAGCAGCACGAGCGATGACACCGCCAGCGTAGGCAAGTTCGTAGATCCGGTCCTCGATCCCATACTCGGCCAAATTCGCCCAGTTAGCACCGAAGGTGTTTGTCTCAATCGCGTCAACACCGACTTTGAGATACTCATCGTGCACCGATCGGACGACATCGGGACGCGACACATTGAGTATTTCGTTACAGCCCTCATGCCCCTGAAAGTCTTCTAGCGAGGGATCGGCCGCCTGGAGCATTGTTCCCATCGCTCCATCTGCGATGACCACGCGGGAGGCGAGAGCTTTTCTTAGCTCAGAAGGTGTTTTAGCGTTCGTCACGACGCAAAGGTTACCTTAAGGTGGGAGATATGGAGATTTTTACAATCCCACACCTCAGGCGACCAACGATGATTGTCGCCTTCTCTGGCTGGAGTGATGCAGGTGAAGCAGCAACTGGTGCACTCACTCATCTCCTTGAGAACTTAGATCAGAGCGAGGATCCTCAGGAAGCGATACTGATCGCTGAATATGACGCTGAAGAATTTTACGATTTTCAAGTGAATCGACCAATGATCTCTGTTGATGAATCGATGGTCCGTAGCGTTAATTGGCCATCAACACAGGTCTATGGAGTACATACATCTCATCTCGATCATGATTACGTACTTGTCCTAGGTGTCGAACCATCTATGAAGTGGAAAACGTTCACATCACTTCTACTTGATTTAGCCGATGATCTTGAGGTGGATCTGATCATAACCCTTGGCGCAATGCTGGCCGATGCACCACATACTCGACCAATTTCTGTCAGTGGCAGCGGTGGACATCCAGATATCGCTGCACGACTAGGAGTTGAGATAAGTAAGTACGAAGGTCCGACCGGAATTCTCGGGATAATTGCAGACGGTGCGCTCAAGCGAGAAGTCGACTGTGTTTCGCTGTGGGCCGGGCTTCCTCACTACGCATCAAACTCTCCATCGCCAAAGGCAACGCTTGCACTGATTAATGCTGTTGAAGATTTCCTTGAAATTTCGCTTCCATTGGCTGACCTCGTTCATCAATCGCAAGAGTGGGAGAACGAGGTCTCAGAGATGGCTCAGGAAGATACGGATGTTTCAGAGTATGTGAAGGCTTTGGAAGAAAGTAAGGATGCGGCTGAATTTCAAGATGTTTCGGGGGATGAAATTGCTCGCGAACTTGAACGATTCTTGCGTCGCCAGAACGAAAATTAATTAGAAGGCTAGCCCTAAGAGATCATCTAATACACGAGATAGCTCCCCTGGGCTGCCGCCAACATAACCAGCATCACATCCATCACACCAGGCTTTCAACGCCGCGAGTGCGCGAGGTGTATCTAAATCTTGAGAGAGTGCAGCGACAACAAGTTCAATCACCGAACTGGTTGGAGCAACTTCGACGCGAGATAAGTTCAAACGAAGACGATCGACAAGGGCTGTTGCTTGATCAATCTCGGAGGCTCCCCACATGTGATCACTTCTGTAATGGTGACCCATCAACGCGATTCGAATCGCCATCGGATCTACTCCCCCATCAATGAGACGAGAAACGAAGAGAAGATTGCCGAGTGACTTACTCATTTTTTGGCCGTCAAGACCGATCATTCCTGCGTGAACAAAGAACCGAGCAAATTTCTGACCAGTTGCAATAACTCCTTGTGCAGCAGACATATCGTGATGAGGAAAAATCAAATCACTTCCCCCACCCTGAATATCGATTGCGAACTCATCATGACTCTCCGGATTGAGAAAATGTAGCGCGATCGCCGAACACTCGATATGCCATCCCGGCCTACCGATGCCGAAGGGGCTGGGCCACCCTGGCTCTCCTTCACGCTGGGCCCTCCACACGAGAGCATCCAATGGATCTTCTTTGCCTTCACGGTTGGGATCTCCTCCGCGCTCTGAAAAAAACGAGAGAGCGGTCTCAAGTGAGATGTGGCTACGTGTCAGAAAGTCAGGGTCTAACCGCACTCGAAAATAGAGATCGTCATCGACAGAGTAGAGCGAACCCTTAGATTGGAGTGCCAGTATCGATGAAATAATTTGATCCATCGCCTCTACGACTCCGATGTAATGATCAGGTGGGAGGACTCGCAGGGCAACCATGTCACCGCGGAACAGCTCGATCTGCGAGTGAGCAAGATCTTGCCAATCCACCTGGTCACGTTGTGCGCGCTCAAGTAATGGATCGTCAATATCAGTAATGTTTTCAACGAAGCGCACGCTTGCGCCAGTAAATCGTAGATAACGATTGATCAGATCAAAGGCAACATAAGTGCTGGCATGACCGAGGTGTGTTGCATCGTAGGGCGTAATGCCACAGACATAGAGTCGATACAGCGCTTTCTTCTCAACCGTTTCGATTGAATCCGACGCTGTATTAAAGAGTGAAAGTGGCGGAACTACACGAGTACCCTGCTGCAAAGATGCGATGGAACCAGCCCAGGATTTCATGGGGCGATTCTAATACGCTGGCCAAGGAATAGGAGGCCAATCCTCACTTGGTGACGGCATCTTCGACGAGTCGACAAGACGCGCTATTCGATTACGTAGGGCGAAGAATTCATGCTCGGTCATGTGACGAGTAAAGATCTCGACACTTCTTGAAAGAAGCTCGTCAGTTGAGGCTAATAATTCGATCTCTTTATCTGTAAGTACATCATCGGCCCACTGCCAAAGAACTGTTCGCAACTTGTCTTCACTATGAAAAGTGACTCCATGGTCACAGGCAAAGAGATGTCCATTGTCTGCAGGGAGAAGATGGCCAATTTTACGATCTGTGTTATTGATAATCGCATCGAAGATTGCGAGATGTCTCAGAGATGGGGTATCGCTCACGAAGAATTTTGTCAGATCAATAGATTGATCGACGTCGATCCAGCGTTGCACCATTCCAAAGCCGGCGGGTCCTTCTCGTAGAATCGTGGGAGGAACGAGATCAAAGCCAGCAAGATCACTCAAAAGAAATGCCGCAAATTCGCGATCCGCCAAAGTTCCGTCTGGGAAATCCCATAAAGGCCGCTCCCCCGCAACCGGTTTGTAAATCACTTCAAACTTTTCGTCGTTGTGGTGCACCGTTCCAAAGAGAGTGGCATTTGATGCATCTACTAGACGTCCGGTTATCTCTAACTCTCCGTGAGTAGCAACGTTAATGCTGCGTTCGATCCATTCACGGTCAACGATCTTCATCGTCTGTAGCCGTTGGCGCGAGGACAAAGGTGACCCTGCGGATCTATTGGCGAGATACAGAATGGACAGAGCGCTCGTCCACTAGCAACGAGTGCCTGTGTTCGTGAGACGAAGGAGAGAGCCATGGATAGATCTAATCTGAGATCAACTGTTGGATACGCACTTTCCGAAAATTCTTCGCCGTCATCGAGATCGGAGCGAAACGAGATTTCAATCTCTAGATCGGTTGGATCAAATGCGATTCCAATTGCCCCAACCGTGAATTCACTATCAAGTGGAAGTTCGAGCGGGCCGTCATCTGCTTTCATCGGCGCTACTGCGCTCAATGGCGCGCTCTTCTTTACCTCTCGAATGATCGTACCGATTCTTTGGGCAAGGGCTGATGCCTGCGACTTCTCAGTGGCTAGTGAGACAAGTTGTGAACCCTGTCGGAGTTGAAAATAGAACTCTCGTTCACCTGGCGCTCCGATCGTTCCGACGATAAAGCGGTCGGGCTTATCAAAAACCCATTTCTGGGATTCGGTCATCTCTGATTACCAGACTTCTGATTACCAGACTTCTGATTACCAGACTTCTGATTACCAGACTTCTGATTACCAGTCGATCCACCAACGGCGGTTGCCGTGCTCACTTCGTTTGTCAGAGATCCATTCTGATCATTAAAGGTGACAAGACGGCTGACTCCATTATCGGTATCAATGATGGTTATCGATGCTGGATCAATGACAAGACGCTGGAACTGATCCAAGTGCATTCCTAATACATGGGCCACGATCGCCTTGATCACATCACCATGACTTACGATAAGACGGGCGTTCTTCCCCTTAACTTTCTCTACCCGATAGAACGATGCAATCGCGCGCGTCTGCATCTCAAGAAGAGACTCTCCATTGGGGAAAATCATCTGGCTCGGATGATCTTGAACTACCTTCCACAACTTCTGCCGACGCAAAGTTGCAAGTGATTTGCCACTCCAGTCCCCATAATCCACCTCCGAAAGACCATCCTCGATCATTAGTTCTTTCTCTTTACCGTGAAGAGAAAGCCAGGGAGCAATGGTCTGAGAGCAACGCGCAATAGGGCTGACTGCAATTACATCAAATCGTGTCGGACCAATACGTGTAATCAATTTCTCTGCTTGCTTCTCTCCCCTTGCGCTAAGCCCTACTCCAGGAGTGCGCCCGGCAAGAATGTTCTTCAAATTGGCAGTTGAGTGTGCATGCCGAAGTAGAACGATTCGTGACATGACACAAGATTATCGCTCTTTAAGATTCTTGGCTTGCTAAGGTTTCGCCCATGAAGAGACGTCGCGCGGGCAATTCAGGACTAGAGCTTTCGCGACTAGGGCTTGGAACAATGACGTGGGGACGCGACACTGATACCCACGAAGCCGCCGAACAGATGCGTTCCTTTGTCGAAGCGGGCGGAAACTTTATAGATACAGCCTCAACGTATGCCGATGGTGATGCCGAACGCGTGATTGGAGGTCTGATCGGAACAATCGCTGCCCGTGAAGATTTAGTCATTGCAACCAAGGCTGGAATTTCTTTTCCGAATGGATATAGAACAGTTAATAATTCGCGTCATCATTTGATCTCTGAGTTGGACAAGTCACTAGCGCGTCTCGGATGTGACTATGTAGACCTCTGGCAGATCCACTCATGGGATCCAAACGTTGCCTTAGATGACACTCTCTCCGCCCTCGATTATGCCTATTCATCTGGCAAGGCGCGTTATGTAGGGCTCAGTAATTTCAGCGGTTGGCAAAGCGCTCGTGCTATCACTCTTCAGGAATCCAATACCGCCAAAGCGCCAATCACAACACTGCAGAGCGAGTACTCGTTACTGAACCGCTTCATCGAAAACGAAGTTCTTGAGTGCGCGCAATCAACGGGTGTGGGAATACTCGCGTGGTCACCACTTGGTCGCGGTGTTCTGACCGGAAAATATCGTCAATCGATTCCAGCAGATTCGAGAGGTGCGACCCCGCATTTCGCAAACTTTATTGCTCCATACCTTGATGGTGAAAGTTCGCGGATTGTAGAAGCGGTGAGTGCAGCCGCCGGTGGACTTGGTTACTCACCGCTAGAAGTGGCTCTTGCATGGGTGCGAGATGCTCCTGGAGTCACTAGCGCAATCATCGGAGCGCGAACGGGAGCTCAATTAAGAGGAGCACTCACGGTTGAAGAGATTGTTCTTCCTGATGTAGTTCGAAACGCGCTAGATGAGGTCTCACGAGTTTTCTAGAAAATCCTTAAGAACATTCACGCCAAATCGCAGACCATCAACTGGGACTCTCTCGTCCACTCCGTGAAAGAGCGCCATGAAATCTAGCTCTGGATCAAGTTTGAGTGGAGAAAATCCGTACCCAATAATGCCAATCTTGGAGAGCGCCTTGTTATCGGTACCACCGCTCATCGTGAACGGAACTGGAATTCCATCTCCGTCATGTTTAATCAAAGCTGCACACATTGCATCGACGAGATCGCCCTCAAAGGGAACTTCTAACGCAATATCTGACACGATCGTCTCGACCTTAATATCTGGACCGACAATATCTTGAATGGTCTTATTCATTTCATCTTCGTAACCGGGAAGGAATCGACCGTCAACAACAGCAACTGCTTCACCAGGGATGACGTTCTCCTTGTATCCGGCAGAGAGCATAGAAGGGTTGGCGGTGTTCTGTAGCGTGGCACCAATCATTCGTGATGCGCTACCAAACTCTGAGAGAAGAGGTCTCAAATCCTTCAGATCGTATGGCTTTCCTGATGCCTTCGCTACAGTTTCGAAGAGTCGTTTTACCGTAGCGGTGTATCGCTGCGGCCATTCATAGTTTCCGATCTTTGAAACTGCTTCAGCAAGACGAGTGATTGCATTCTCTTCGTTAATTACTGATCCGTGACCCGCACGACCCTTTGCAACTAAACGCATCCAGTGGATGCCCTTTTCTGCAGTTTCTACAAAGTAAAATCGCTTTGCATTAGGAAGTGTTATAGAGAAGCCACCGACTTCTGAAATTGCCTCTGTACAACCCTTAAATACATCAGGATGTTCTGCAACCATCCATCGCGAACCAAAACTACTTCCAGCTTCCTCGTCGGCAAAGAATGCGAGTGTGATCGGACGGGGAGGTTTATAACCCACGCGTGCCCACTGACACACAACAGCGAGGATCATCGCATCCATATTCTTCATATCCACTGCGCCGCGTCCCCAGATGAATCCATCTTTGAGAATTCCTCCGAAGGGATCAACGCTCCAGTCTTCGGCCATGGCAGGAACAACATCAAGATGTCCGTGAACAACTAATCCTGGACGCTCTGGGTGCGTGCTTCCAAGATGAGCAATCACATTGCAACGATTAGGTGCGGACTCATAAATTGTTGATGCAATTCCTACGCGAGCAAGCTCGGCTACTACGTACTCTGCCGCAGCCTTCTCATCTCCCCTACCTTCACCAAAATTTACACTTGGTATTCTGATGAGTTCCTGGCAGATTCGAATCGTTTCTGATTCAAGTTCTTCTCGCAGAGCATTTGTATCCTGAGTCATAGGTGAAGTATCCACCAATTCGAGAGTATTAAGCCAGTAAAGCGCCTCGCTTTGCCTTAGGTGGGATCGATTGATATCGTGACCCCGCTTATGAAGTACACCTCGTCCGGGTGGCGGAATTGGCAGACGCGCTAGCTTGAGGTGCTAGTGCCCGCAAGGGCTTCGGGGTTCAAGTCCCCGTTCGGACACGATCAAATTTCTTGAGAAAACTCACAAAGTAGGCGGTGTGCGTGTGAATGTTGATGATGCACTGCAACTGATTCGCTTTATCCCAGGCTATCCGCAACCGGGAGTTCTCTTTCAAGATATCACCCCCGTCTTAGCCAACGCGGATGCATTTAAAGCGGTTGTAAATGCGATGGCTAAAGTTGATCCAGAGAGCACTGTTATAGCGGGCATTGAAGCAAGAGGTTTCATCTTTGCCAGTGCAATCGCGATTGCTAAGAATTGTGGCTTTGTTCCAATTCGCAAAAAGGGGAAACTGCCCCACCAAACATTTTCGCAACAATATGGACTTGAGTACGGTGTTGATGAGATAGAAATCCATATCGATGCATTCGCACCGGGATCTCGTGTACTTCTCGTTGATGATGTCTTAGCTACCGGAGGAACGCTCGTTGCCGCTATCGATCTCGTGCGTCGAGCGGGTGGAGTCGTGACAGATATCGCAGTTCTCAGTGAGATAGGAATCCTAGGTGGTCGCGCCAGGATCCAAGAGCACTCACCTGAAATCCGAATTCACGCATTGAAGAGCGATTAATTCCTACACTTTGTGGCAAGATCTGATCTATGGCTGAGTTGATTTACTACTGCGGAACGATGGATAGCGGAAAATCTACCCTCGCCTTGCAAACTGCCCATAACCATCAACAGCGTGGTCGTGGTGGTTTGATCTTCACCTCACAAGATCGTGCAGGCGCCGGAAAAATTTCTTCACGTTTAGGTTTAACAAGTCCGGCGATCGAAGTTCTCCCTGGTTTTGATATTCATAAGTTTGTCGTGGAGAAGTTATCGATGGGCGAGAGAATTGACTATGTCATCTGCGATGAGGCTCAATTTTACCAACCAGAGCAGATCGAACAGTTGGCTCGAATTGTTGATGGATTAGGAATTGAAGTCTATGCATTTGGCATCCTTGCTGACTTCCGCACAAAACTATTTCCTGGCTCTGCCCGTTTAGTTGAACTCGCTGACCGTGTGAGCACCCTACAAGTCGAAGCGTTATGTTGGTGTGGATCTCGGGCAACACACAATGCCCGAACAGTCGGTGGTGTCATGGTGACCGAAGGTGAACAGGTCGTTGTCGCAGATGTTGACTCAAGCGCTGAGGTTGCCTATGAGGTCCTCTGTCGTCGCCATCACATGCGTGGAGTTACTGCGCGAAATTCAAGAGCAGGTCATGTTTCCCATGATGCGCTCCCCTTCAACCAAATGTAGATTGGAAAGAGAATGAATCAAGTACGAGGTCTTGCGGCAATGAGTAAAGGTGCGCCATTCGTGCGCCATGATTTTGAGCGTCGCGCACTTGGTTCTAACGATGTACTTATCGATATCGCTTATGCGGGCATCTGTCACTCCGATATCCACCAAGTGCGCGAAGAGTGGGGGCCAGCAATATTTCCCATGGTGCCAGGCCATGAAATTGCTGGCGTTGTGCGAGAAGTCGGCGCAGCAGTAAGTAAGTTCTCAGTCGGTGACCATATCGGTGTTGGAGTCTTCATCGACTCTTGCCGTCAATGTAAGCCGTGTAAAGATGGTCTTGAGCAGTATTGTGATCAGGGAATGACCGGTACTTACAACACATTAGAGCGAGATGGTGTCACCGTTGCAATGGGTGGCTATAGCAATAAATTTGTAGTCGATGAAAAGTACGCTGTGAAAATTGCTCCATCTCTGCCACTCGATGGTGTTGCACCGCTTCTCTGCGCAGGAATCACTCCCTATTCACCACTTAAGCATTGGAAAGTTTCGAAAGGTTCACGGGTAGCTGTTATGGGTCTAGGAGGACTTGGGCATATGGGCGTTAAATTTGCCCATGCACTAGGTGCTCATGTCACAGTTCTTTCACATTCAGCTAATAAAGAAGGCGATGCCCGTGCAATGGGTGCCGACGATTTTGTCGTCGTGAAAAGCCCGGAAGACCTTAAGCCTCTTTCTAGATCTTTCGACCTCATCCTAAATACCGTCAGCGCGCAGATTGATATCAATATCTACATCGCTACCCTCAAGATTGATGGGACTCTTGTTGTCATCGGCTTGCCTGGAGCCCCATATCCAGTGCACGTTGGCTCATTGCTTAACGGCCGAAAGTCACTAGCCGGGTCCATGATCGGCGGAATCGCTGAGATGCAGGAGATGATTGATTTCTGTGCAACTCATTCAATTGTCAGCGATATTGAAGTCATTAGCGCTGATTATGTTGATACGGCCTACGAACGCACTGTTGCAAGTGATGTCAAATATCGCTTTGTCATCGACGCTGCAACCATTTAACACCTGAAAAAAACTATCTGCAGCTAGGCAAATTGATGGAGAACTCCAACTAACACTGGAGCGATCGCAAGTGCTGGCAGCAGATTTCCAATTGCAATAGTCTTAATCTTCAGAAGTCCAAGACCAATCGAAAGTAACATCAGTCCTCCGACGATTGTCATGGCATCGACTTGGTAATCAGAGAGAACGCTGCCTAACGCAAACCCTGCCACCGTCCAGAGTCCTTGATAAATTCCCACTGGTATCGCCGAAGCGGCAACACCCCATCCTAAACTGGCGGCGAATGCCATCGCTGCAAAGAAGTCAAGAGAAGATTTAAGAATCAGCTGATCGGTTCCCGTCCCCATTCCATCACTTATTGATCCAAGAATCGCAAGTGGTCCGATTACAAAGAGCAACGAAGAAGCGAGGAAACCTTCAACAAAGGTTCCATCTTTCTCTGCCTTAAAGCGCCTTCGTAAGAAGTGACCGAATCCTTCTAATTTTCTTTCAAGATCTAGCGCGCTACCTATGACACCACCGATTAAAAGTGAAGCAAGGATTGCAAGAAGCGGCCAACCCTGTGGAAGTGAATCGATGTATCTATCGGAGGCTATCGGCGCTAAGGCCGTTGCTGCTCCAAGAATGGTAATCAGACCCAAGATGTCGGTGATGAGTGCACGCATGCGCTCAGGCATACGACCGCCGATAATTACTCCGAGACCGGCTCCCCCAACAATTGTCACAACATTAATTACTGTTCCCGAGCCGATAAACATTCCTCAATGATACTCATCGATCTCTCACAGAAGATATGATCATCAGATGAAATCGAACCGGTTCGTTGCATTCTTTAAGCCTCATCGAACAGTTCCGGTGGTTCCGTGGACGGCTACAGGTCGATGGGATCTCTCGATACAACGTGTGTTAATACTCTTCTTTGGTCTTGCAATCTTCGGTCTCGGCGATGCCTTGATCATTCAATCTGGTCTTGGAAACGCTCCATGGTCTGTTCTCGCCCAAGGAATCTCACTAAAGACGGGGCTAACGATTGGTACATCAACTCTCATCATTGGCGCAGCCGTACTCCTACTGTGGATTCCATTACGAGAGCGCCCAGGATTTGGAACACTTTCAAACATTCTGATCATCTCGCTCTTTATTGAAATTGGTACTCGAATATTTCCCGCACAAGATTCGCTAGTGATCGGTCTGATCTTCGTCGTTACTGGAATCGCTTTAATCGGTATCGGCTCAGCCCTCTACATCACCTGTGGTTTAGGTCCAGGACCACGTGATGGAGCGATGACAGGGTTACATAATCGGACAGGGGTGAGAGTAGGCAGGGTACGACTCGTTCTCGAAGTCATAGTCTCGATTCTAGGAGCAGCCCTAGGTGGCACCTTAGGGCTCGGAACTCTGCTCTTTGCTCTCTTCATTGGCCAATCCGTGGCAATTTCCTTCGGAGCACTCGCGCGTCTAACCTATAAGTAACTTCTAGGTTAGATATTTTGACCCCATCAAAGCCCTCCCAACTCTGATCGGTCTGTGGGCCGTCATTTCACACGGGGTCGCAACCACCCCCGATAACAAAATGAGGAAGGTACTCAATGCTCGATAGTTACTTCAAAATATCCGAACGCGGATCGACCATAGGTCAAGAAATTCGTGGCGGCTTCGTCACCTTCTTTGCCATGGCATACATCATCGCGCTCAATCCACTAATTTTGGGTGGAAAAGAAGATGGCACAGGAAAAATGCTTGATATGGCGGCAATCGCCGCGGGTACGGCTTTGGTAGCAGGAGTTCTCACGCTTCTCATGGGAGTTGTCTCCAACTTCCCATTGGCTATCGCAACTGGCTTAGGCCTTAACACCTTCGTCGCGGTGAGTATTGCCGCGCTTCCAAAGATGACATGGGCAGATGCAATGGGGCTCGTCGTACTTGAAGGTCTCATCATCATCTTCTTGGTGCTCACTGGCTTTAGAAAAGCAGTCTTCTCGGCAGTTCCAACTCAATTAAAGATTGCGATCTCGGTCGGAATAGGGCTCTTCATTGCTCTTATCGGCCTCGTTGATGCTGGCTTTGTCCGTCGAGCACTTGATGGACCTGTACCCGTGAAATTTGGCGACGGTACAAGCCTCATCGGCTGGCCAATCATTGTCTTTATCTTTGGACTATTCCTCTCAATCGGATTAATCGTGAAGAAGGTAAAGGGTGCACTACTGATTGGAATTACTCTCTCAACTGTTCTCGCAATTATTCTAGAGCGGGTATACACGATTGGAGAGAACTACGCACCTAAGGGTGTTGTGGATAATGTTTGGGGCGGAAAGATTCCTGAAGGTTATCGAGGTTTCATTGACGAGAGCACAGGCAACTACATCAATGGTTCTGGCTGGGGACTTAACGTTCCGAAGGTACCTACTGATGTAGTCGCAAGCCCGGACTTTAGTCTTTTAGGTCAGTTCAATTTACTCGGTTCATTCTCAGCGATCGGCATTGTTGCCGCATCACTACTTGTCTTCTCACTTCTACTTGCCGACTTCTTCGACACAATGGGAACGATGACTGCAGTAGGACATGAGGCTGGATTAATCGACAAGGATGGAAATGTTCCTAATGCCCAGCGCATTCTGCTTGTTGACTCAATTGCAGCAGCAGCAGGTGGTGCCGCTGGTGTCTCATCAAATACTAGCTACATCGAGTCTGCTGCTGGTGTTGGTGAGGGTGCGCGAACAGGTCTTGCATCTGTTGTCACCGGAGTCCTATTCCTGCTATCAACTCTCATTGCACCGGTAGTAAAGGTGATTCCTTATGAAGCGGCTGCTCCTGCTCTGATCATCGTTGGCTTCTTGATGATGACTCAGATTAAGGGAATTGATTGGGCCGATATTGGAATCGCTCTTCCAGCCTTTTTTATGATCATTCTGATGCCATTTACATACAGCATTGCTGTTGGAATTGGTGCAGGGTTTGTAACCCACGTAGTCATCAGATTACTTCAGGGACGAATGAAAGAAGTCCATTCACTCCTATGGATCATCTCAGGTCTGTTCATGATCTACTTCCTACAATCTCCAATTAATGCTCTCATTGGTTAATTAACAAAAGTAGGTAGAAACGGGCGCTCACCATTGGTGGGCGCCCGTTTTCTCTTGCCAATAGATCTTTACTATGCAATCTTCACCAAAGAATTGGTGTAACCCCTCGATTGATCAATACTTCGTTTGCACGTGAAAATGGGCGAGAGCCGAAAAACCCCCGATAGGCGCTGAGTGGACTGGGATGCGCACTCTTGATCACAGAAGACTCATCAAAAAGATCTGCAAGTTGATGGGCATTTCCACCCCACAGGATTCCAACAACACCGCGAGATGCGACCTCACCGATTATCGAAGCGGTGATTTCAAGCCAACCACTTCTTTGATGTGCATGTGACTCTCCCGGTGTAGTTGTGAGAGTACGGTTGATAAGCATGACACCTTGCGCACTCCAGCGTTCTAAATTCCCAGAGGACGGTAGCGCTATGCCGAGATCACTCTCTAGCTCTTTGAATATGTTGATCAGTGATGCGGGAAATGGTGCCACTTCTTCTCTCACGCTGAAGGCAAATCCATCCGCGTACTCTGGATTCGGATAGGGATCTTGTCCAACGATTACTACCTTGATTTCATCTAGAGGATAGTGAAGTGGTGCCAGGATACGATCTGTCTTCGGGATGAAATCACTGTGACTTATTGATTCATAAATCCCAATGATTGACTCATTAAGCGGTTCGAGAACCTCATTCCAAGATGGGTGAACACCTGCAAATATCGGATGGTTCATGCTTGCGCACGAGCAGAGAATCTCGATCCATCAAAGTGTACGTTGATGCTTACCCCGAAGACCGCGCTGATATGTTCACTGGTTACAACCTGATCGACTGGGCCACTCACGGCGATGACACCGTCTTTGAGGAGGAGTGCGTGCGTTGTTCCAGATGGAATCTCTTCAATGTGATGGGTAACAATCACTGTGGCAGGCGCAGTCGCATCACTGGCGAAGTTCGAAAATCTGCGAAGAAGATCCTCTCGGCCACCTACATCTAATCCTGCAGTTGGTTCATCTAGAAGTAAAAGTTCAGGATCAGCCATTAATGCGCGAGAAATTTGTACTCGTTTCTTCTCGCCTTCACTCAAAGTGCCGTAGAGGCGATCGGATAACTCGCGAACTCCGAAAGTGGTGAGGAGCGCGACTGCCCGCGATTCATCCCACAAATCGTAATCTTCGTTCCACCGGCCAAGGACTGCATACGCCGCGGTAACAACTACATCACGTACCTTCTCTTCGTAGGGAATATCCTCTGAGATTCCAACACCAGCAAGTCCAATTCGCGTACGCAATTCGAAGAGATCAACCTTGCCCATCTCCTTCTCAAGTACGAGAACTTTTCCACTTGATGGAAAGGTTCGAGTCGCCAGAAGGTTGAGAAGAGTTGATTTACCAGCGCCATTGGGTCCCAAAATCACCCAGCGCTCACCTGGAGAGATGGCAAATGTTATTGGACCAAGAATCGTGCGAGGTCCACGACGAACGCTGACATCAGATACTCGTAGAACCTCAGGCATGCTCACGGGTCAAAAGATAGTACTTATCCGCGATGATTACTCGTAAATGTGAAGAAGTGACGCTGTGATTCACGATAATCTTCACACATGGATATGCAGAGTGCGCAGTACACAGGCTTGGTTCTGGTCTCTGGCGAGGATCGACCAGGGATTACTGAGGCGCTCTTCACCACCCTTGCGCCGTTCTCGCTCTCTATCGTAGATATCGAACAAGTCGTTATTCGATCACGATTGATTCTTACTATTCTCATTACTCTCAACAAGGCGCATGCTCAGGCTGTCGAAGATGATCTCAATGCGCAGGCGGAATCTCTAGATTTAGATATTGCAATTGCATTTTCTGAGCAGAAGAGTGAAAGTATCGCCGCTAAATCTGGTTTCACCCATGTGGTTGTTCTGTCGCAGGATTTGAAACCTTCTGCAATTGCCGGGCTGGCTTCTGCTATCGCAGATGCAGGTGGAAATATCGAGAGAATTCACAGAACCGCAAGCTATCCGGTGACGGCCATTGAGTTTCTTGTCAGCGGTGTTGCGACCGCATCCCTTAAAGGTCCGCTCACTGCGCTATCAGGTGAGCTTGATGTAGATATCGCCGTCTCCCCCGGCGGCTTAATGCGCTGGGCAAAGAAATTAATCATTATGGATGTTGATTCCACGCTGATTTCTCAAGAAGTAATTGAACTGCTGGGAGCAAAGGCTGGGGTGGAAGAACAGATTCGCGGTATCACCGAACGTGCAATGGCTGGAGAGATTGATTTCGAAGCAAGTCTACGTGAGCGCGTTGCACTTCTGAAAGGACTTCCTCTCTCTGTTATTGATGAAGTTCGCAGCGAGATAACACTTACTCCAGGAGCGAAGACCCTCGTTTCGACTTTGCAAAAACTCGGACACACTGTCGCAGCCGTCTCTGGCGGCTTTATCAATGTCATCGAACCGATTCTCGCTACGCTAAAAATTGAGCACTACCGAGGAAATACTCTAGAGAGTAAGGATGGTCTCCTCACGGGAGGATTAGTTGGACCAATTATTGATCGAGCAGCAAAGGCAAAGGCTCTACGCGACTTTGCGGGGATCGAGAAGGTTGATATTGAACAGACCGTAGCAATCGGTGATGGAGCAAACGATCTGGACATGATCGCACTGGCCGGACTCGGAATCGCTTTCAATGCAAAACCTGCAGTCAAAGCAGCAGCCGATAGCGCAGTGAGCGCTCCTTATCTTGATAGCGTTCTATATCTACTTGGAATCACGCGCGAAGATGTCGAAGACTCTGGCGAAAGTGTTCGAAAATAAATCGTTAGAGCCGGCAGGCGTGTATATCGGTGACAAGAATTCCTCGAGCACCGAGCGCCCAGAGCTGATCCATAATGAGGTTCGTCTCTGTTCGTAGCACCATCGCACGAACTGCTACCCAATCCTCTTTCTGCAGAGGCGAAATGGTTGGAGATTCAAGCCCTGGGGTGATCAGACATGCGGCCTCAAGATCAACTTTCTTTACATCGTAATCCAGTAAAACATAGCGACGTGCGGTAACTACCCCCTGCAAGCGTCGAATAAGAATGTCAACCCCTGGAGCAATCTCCACACCGGTGCGAGAGATGACCACCGCTTCACTTGTCAGAATTGGGTCTCCAAAGATTTCAAGACCAGCTTGGCGGAGAGTATTTCCAGTGCTGACAACATCGGCAATAACATCTGCAACGCCAAGACGAACACTACTTTCTACCGCGCCATCAAGTCGGACAACATCGGCGGTGATGCCAAGAGATGCGAGATGTTTAGCAACGAGGCCTGGATACGCGGTAGCGACTCGCTTTCCCCCGATATCTTGCAAGGAGTACTTCGCACTTGATGGTCCGGCAAAACGAAAAGTTGAGGCACCAAAGTTCAACGGCAAAATCTCTGTTGCTGGCGCACCCGAATCGATAAGGAGATCTCGACCAGTGACACCCACTTCAAGTTCACCAGATCCTACGTAGATCGCAATATCTCTAGGGCGAAGATAATAAAACTCAACACCGCCATCAGAATCAATGAGAACAAGATCGCGCGAATCTGTTCTCTGCCTATAGCCCGCCTCTTTAAAAATGGCGATTGACTCATCAGCGAGAGAACCTTTATTTGGAATCGCAACTCTCAACATTTTATGATCTGCCTTCTCTAGAGAAACTTGTAAATATCTTGTGGCGTAAGGCCTCGTGCCAACATGAGCGTTTGAAGGTGGTAAATCAGTTGGCTGATCTCCTCCGCGAGTGCCTCATCACTTTCGTGTTCAGCCGCGAGCCAGACTTCACCCGCCTCTTCGATAATCTTCTTTCCAATTGCGTGAACTCCCGAATCAAGAGCGGAGACAGTGGCAGAGCCAGTAGGTCTATCAACAGCCTTCTGTGCAAGCTCTATCCATAGCTCATCGAATGATTTCATAGCACTACTTTACTTGATTGGGAGTTATTCGGGGCAGATAATTAAAATTCGGCAAGTGCACGTAATTTTCCGATCATCTCTGCCGGATCTGCCGAGTTAAAGACAGCGCTGCCAGCGACGAAGGTATCGGCACCAGCATCGCGCGCAATCTCAATCGTTTCAAGTGAGATTCCACCATCCACCTGCAGCCAAATAGGGCGATCCCCAATAATTGACTTAGTAGCTCGAACCTTGTCCATCATCGCATGCATAAACTTCTGACCACCAAATCCTGGCTCCACCGTCATGATGAGGAACATATCTACAGAATCAATACAATCTTCATAATCTTCAATACGCGATTGTGGCTTGAGCGCAAGACCAGCACGTGCACCTTCACTCCGGATCGCCGCAAGAGTGCGCGATGGATGTGAGGACGCTTCTGCGTGAATTGTCACACTTGCACTTCCAGCGTGAGCATAAGCAGGGGCCAAAGTGTCAACATCTTCAATCATAAGATGAGAATCAACTGGAATTGGCGACCTTGAGATAATCGAGACGGCTGTCTCAAAATCAAATGTGAAGTTGGGAACAAAGAGATTATCCATCACATCAAGATGTAAGAGATCAGAGACCGGTGCTACCTTCGCGATCTCTGAGTCAAGATTGTTAAAATCTGCATTGAGAATACTTGGCGTGATTCGAATTCCCATATAACGATCCTACCTCAGCGTGTTTTTCTAAAGAGTGCGAGAAACATGGAGTCCGTGTTATGTCTTTGTGTCCAGAGCGCCATCGCGCCCCCGCGAACAGCGCCAGTGAGATTTTCTGGCAATAGGGCCGTGACATCAATCTGTTCAAGGTTCGGATTCCTCTTCAATATATCAGCCACCGCAATAGTCGTTTCAGCCATATGGGGAGAGCATGTGGCATACCCAAAAACTCCCCCAACGTTGAGAACCGAAATCGCTGCATCTGAAATCTCACTCTGCAAGGAGATCAGAGAGCGAAGATCGCCAACCGTTCTCCTCCAGCGTACCTCTGGTCTTCGTCTGAGTGCTCCAAGACCAGTGCATGGAACATCGGCCAAAATGGCATCGAACATTTCATTCTTTGATGCAATCTCTCTGGCATCACCAACCCAGACCTGTGAACCACCAACAACGCGCGAGACAAGCTCTGCTCGTACCTCAGAAATTTCATTAGCAATGAACGAATGGTTTCCTTCACGGGCAATCGATGAGAGCAGAGCCGCCTTTCCACCTGGGCCGGCACAGATATCTAGCCAACTTGCAGCATCTTCGGCTGCTCGTGCGAAAATCATTGCGACGAGTTGCGAACCCTCATCCTGTACACCAGCACGACGATGACGTATCGCCTCGATCGATGATGGTGTTACATCTGCAGTAAATCCATACGGTGAATACCTAGTGGCCGTGGGCTCTATCTCCGAGAATTCATCAATGGACGAGCGTCCGGGCCAGGTAACAAAAGTTGGTTTCGCAGGGAGGTTATTGATCTCTAGTAGTTGCTCAACCTCTGCGAAATCTTTCAGGAGATCAAAATATGCACTCACAATCCATTCAGGGTGCGAGTAGATGATTGAAAGTCGCGCAACATCATCTTTAAGTGCATAGGCAGGTTCGAGCCAGCTCTCCAACGGAGCGGCGCTGACTTTGCGTAGGAGCGCGTTAACAAAGCTCGCCTTCGATTCACCGAGAACCTTGCGTGCGAGCTCAACCGTTTCAGAGACAGCGGCGTGCATCGGTACCCGCATCTCAAAGATCTGTTGCAGTCCGAGGCGCGTGACGTCAACGATCCCAGAATCAACCTCACTCCATGGACGATCACTTACCTGAGAGAGAATGTAATCGTGGCGTCCTTGCATCCGCAAAGTGCCATAGAGAAGTTCGGTAGCAAATGCCCTATCGCGCTGATCAAATGCGCTATTTTCTAAAGCCCTAGGAAGTAAGAGATTGGAATAACCATCGCGCCGATTCACTTCGGTCATCACATCAAAGACCAACAAGCGAACAGGATCGGCTTTAGGTTTTTTGAACGTCTTCCTTCTCGCCTCAACCACAGCGTTCACCCGGCTCGACGCGCATTCCGCGCGCCCAATCCGAAGCACCCATTTCACTCTTGCCTTGAGGGATAACCGAGAGAATTTCTAGAGAGCCATCTGATGTGCCAATAAAGAGTGAACTCTTAGTACTGGCAACCTCACCCGGTACGAGTTGATAATTAGAATCAACAGCAGCCCGTGCTCGCGTGATCTTTAGAATATCTCCACGGAAGATTGTTCGGGCTATCGGATTTGGATAGAAAGCTAATACCTTCTGCTGGATCACGCGTGCGGTTTCGTTCCAATTGATTAACGCTTCATCCTTGCTGAGTTTTCGAGCAGTACTGGCGCCATCAACGTTCTGCACAGTCGGAGCGACAGATGATTCAATGTCTTTAAGTGTTGTGGCAATGAGTGCCACACCTTGACCAGCTAAAAAATCTAACGCCTCTGAAGAACGCATCTCGGGATCACGCTCAAAGAGCTCAGTGCGGTAGATAGGACCGGTATCCATTCCGGCATCGAGAGAAAAGACTGTTGCTCCTAGATGGGCATCACCATTCTCGATTGCTCGCTGCACCGGCGCTGCGCCTCTCCATCGTGGAAGGGCGGAAAAATGGAGATTAATGAATCCGTACTGTGGGATGTCAAGAAGATTCTGTGGCAAAAGCATTCCAAAAGCGATAACAACAACGCAGTCAAGATCTTCGAGGAGCGAAGTGAAGTCAGAAATACTGGATATCTCTATGCACGTTACCTTCTTCTCTTCGCACCATTGCGCGACATCACTTCTCGTCATGCGTGCGCCACGGCCCGATGGTTTAGGCGCTGTCGTGAAGACTCGAACAAGATCGTGTTCGCTCTGCAGGAGCCAATCTAAAGTGGGAATAGCAAGATGCGGCGTTGCTGCAACAGCTATGCGCACTAGTTTCCTCGACCGAAAAGAGTATGTGGTGACACCTTTATCGTTGGATTGAGCCCCTGATCCTGCGCCGCTGCAAACCACTCAGCATTGCGAATCTCTTTCATTGCAGCCTTGCGATCACTCTTTGAGAGCCTATCGATGAAGACAATTCCGTCTAAGTGATCTGTCTCGTGCTGAAGAGCGCGCGCGAGAAATTCACTGCCATCAACAGAGATTGGTTCACCATGCATATTAAATCCTTCTGCCACTGCTCTCATCGCCCTAGGGGTCTCATAGCGAATCTCAGGAAAGGATAAACATCCTTCATCGCCTTCCTGCATCTCTTTACTCAGAGTGAGCGTTGGGTTCACAAGGTGGCCTAATTGGTCATCGACATACCAAGTGAATACACGCAGTGGAACGCCAATCTGTGGAGCTGCCAGTCCAGCACCGGGTGAATCCATCATCGTATCGATGAGATCAGCGACCAGAGTGCGAAGCTCTTTATCAAAGTCAACGACCTTTGATGCGGGGGTGACAAGGACAGGGTCACCAAATAAGCGAATCTCCTGAATAGCCATGTCTAAATCTTAACTCAATGAATACGGATCTACGCGCATCGTAAGGGCTGGCTTCTTCGCTAACGCTCTCTTTTTTCGATATGTGTCAAGAAAATCAACGAGATCTTCTCCTTCATCGAGCGGAACGGTGATGATCACTCGAGAGTTCTCATCCGATATTTTCGTCGGCCCCAAAATTCGAGTAGATGGGGAGATTCTCCCTTCTGTGGCCGATTTTTCTATTCCCGCAATAAACGAAGAGCACTCGCCATGAGCCACTTCGATGGTTATTGCATGAACTACTGGCGGAAGATGTGTTTGCGAACGTTCACTGAGCTCTCGCATCAACAATGGCGAAAGGTTCCATCTAGAGACCGAAGCAATAATCGGGTGTGCACTATCGATCACCAAGAGCGCTTTGCCTTTCTTCGCAAGTAGCGCAACAGATTGCATGATCGCTTCACGAGCCCTCTCATGCGCACGAAGATCTAGCTGAGCGAAGAGTGCATCACCTTCTAGGATCACCAC
>WLHB01000012.1 GCA_009702965.1 Actinomycetota bacterium
ACAATTAAATATTGGCTCGGTAGCTCAGTTGGTACGAGCGCGCGACTGAAAATCGTGAGGTCGACAGTTCGATCCTGTCCCGAGCCACTTTAGATTTTTTAGAGTTACTTAATTAAATATGAATGTGATGAATTAACCAGCAGAGCCAGAACCAGATGGTCCTGCTTTGCGTTGCACCTGAGGTGCACCACCACTGCGTTGGCCGCCGCGAATCTTTGATCCACCGCTTGTTCCACTAGATGATCCTGGACGACCGCCTTTATTTTTCTTCGCCTCTAGGGCAGCAGCCATCTTTGCTTTAACGTCATCTGCTGGGTTAGTTGGATTTTCATTAGTAGCCATGGTCTTAGTCTACCCCTCAGATGGAATTCTTAAGAAGAAAATGAGTTTTGCAATCCATGCAACTGATGCAAAGGCGATTAATTGCCAACCTAATGTATCTGGCCATGTGTACACCGCGAGAGCGAGGCCGCCATACATCGCTGCCATCGCCCACAAGGTAATTGCTGTGATTTTGCGAGAAAGACCCACGCGCATCAAACGGTGTGACAAGTGATCGCGCCCACCTTGGAAAGGTGAGATACCGCGATGAAGTCGTGAGATTACGGCAACTGTTGTATCCAAAATCGGAGTCGCCATTAAAAGTGCTGGGATTGCAAAAGATTTCTCTTGCGGAATGATCCCTGGGCTTAAGCGAATTGTTAAAACAGAGATGATGATTCCAAGGAAGAGTGCACCAGCATCGCCCATATAGATCTTGGCCGGATGGCGGTTCCAGATGAGGAATCCTGCTGTGGCACCTGCAGTCACGATAGCTAGTGCGCTGACCAACACTTGTTGGCGGTCAAAGGCGATAAAGAAGAGAAATAGCGAGATCACCGCAACGGTGCCAGCAGCGCCTCCATCGTGGTTATCAAAGAAGTTGATTGAGTTACAGACGCCAACAATCCAGATGATTGAGATTACATAATTTAAGAAGGTGTTTCCGAAGGCAATGCCCATGGTGTCGGTCAGCGTCAGAATGACGGCAACAATGACACCCGTGAAAGTCTGTGCAATCAGACGTGGCCAAGGCTGCAGCCCCTTCAAGTCATCGATCAAGCCCATCACAGAAATTGCGATTGCTGGAACTAAAACAAAACTTGCGAGGCGAAAATTCTCCATCGTGAAATCTTCTGCCAAGAGCGCTGCGTAGGATGCACCGACAACACCGATTGCGATTGCAACGCCGCCAAGATACGGAACTGGTTCTTTCTGGAGTTTGCGTTCAAGATTTGGTGCATCTACCGCACCGACAGAGATCGCAATCTTTCGCATAATCGGCGTGAGGATGCCGACAAAGACCATCGTGAGCGCGCCAAGTAAAAGATATCTTTCAAAAGAAATGTCATTCATGAGAAATAAGTTGCCTATTGAGCCTTAAAGTAATTTGCGCGAAGGTCATCAACTTCTGATTTGCGATAACGACGATGTCCACCAAGTGTGCGAATCGATGTAAGTTTTCCCGCCTTCGCCCACCGTGTCACTGTTTTGGGATCAACACCAAAGAGATCAGCAACTTCGCGAGGAGTGAGAAGAACTTCCGCATCTGGCAGACGGCTCATGCGTTCTCCTCTAATAAAAATTTCTAACGGTGGAGCAAAAGTGTCCGTTTTGCCCCGCAATGCCCCCAAGTATCCCCGCTGTTACAACGTCTTGGCAAGGTGGCAGATCTAGCTAAATGCTCGTCTCAAATGCCTGAACTGCGCGCCAACGTCTGACTAGTCGTTCATATCCTCCGCCTGCGATCTGACCATCTCCTTGCGCCAGGCCATCAAGTGAGAGAAGGACATCTTCAATGGATGTATCAGCGACAAGTCCTTCTTCGCCGTCAGCGGTAAGTGCGGCGGAAAGATATCCGGCTAGCCCGCCGTAATCGAGTTCCACAAGTGATTCGGGATGAAAAATCTCAAGCCATTCAAGAAGATTTTCGATCTCTTCTTCAACTGGGCCAACTCCGAATGCACCTTCAACAGTTTCGTGTGCTCTCTTGGTGCGCGCTTTTGCTTGTGCAATTGTTGTGCGCGCTCTAGAGAACGGGCCATGTTGATCGCTTCCGATTTCACGTTCATTCGGTGTAAAGATTGAGAACCAGCGCGGTGGAATAATCCATGTTTCACTCAACGTATGTGGCACGCGTTCGTCGATGAAATCCATTCCACTTGTGATGACTTCTTCAAGTGCGGGTGAAATAAAGAAGTGCGATAAAGGTGGCGGAAATTGTCCTTTGAAACTTTCTAACGCTGCCCAACAACGTGTTGCAGTGGACCATGGCGAGATATAGCGAGCGCCATCGAGATCGAGAATGTGCACGCCATCGGGGCGAGCGCTAGGTGGCTGCGGAAAGATAATGCGTTCGAGTGCAAGGCGTTGTTCTTCTTCGCGCGAATTGTGATTGGCGTCAAGGTTCTGCCAACGCAAACGATCTACTGGATCAAATGCTTCAAGTGGTTCAAATACGCGTAGTGATGCAACGTACGGAGTTGGATACATGTATGTACGCGCTAATTACGCACGTGGGATGTAATTGCCTTCGGCGAAGGGATCTTCGTCATCACGGTTTTCAGTTGCAGGAGCATCACCATGGAGCTCTTTGGCCAAACGATCTAGATCCATCTCTTGTGAGTTGTACTTAAGATCGCGGGCGACTTTTGTCTGCTTAGCTTTTGCACGGCCTCTACCCATGGGGCGGCCTCCTTACCAATAGCGTTCTGTGTGAGCCCACTTTAGCGTGATTGGTACTTTCCAGCCAAAACACTCGAGCCGGGCATATTCACACTCGATGCGGGCTCGATCTGGCCAGCAACCCAGGCTTTCATGCCTCGAGCGGCCAGGGATGCGATGGTCAGATCGGCAACCTGCGGATCAACGATTGCGACCATTCCGATGCCAGCGTTCCAGGTGCGCTCAAGATCGCCTTGCGGGACGTTGGCTAATTGAGTCAAATACTCCATTTCGCGTGGGAGTGACCAGGTAGCGCGATCGTACGTTGCAACCAATCCAGCCGGGATAACGCGGGCGGTGTTATCTGCAAGGCCTCCGCCGGTGATGTGAGAGAAGGTGCGCAAATTTTCTTTCAGGGATCGAATCAGCGCCAAACAATCGAGTGCATAGATTTCCGTTGGAATGATGAGAACTTCACCAAGTGTGCAACCTAGGTCGGCAACGGTTTTATTGATATCAATTTTCTGTGTGGCGATAATGTGACGTACAAGTGAGAATCCATTTGCGTGAATTCCAGAAGATGGCATCGCGATCAGGACATCTCCTGCCTTTACGCGATCTGCACCAAGTTGCAGGTGCGCATCAACGACTCCGGTTGCAGCGCCTGCAATATCGAATTCATCATCTCCCATGAGTCCTGGGTGCTCTGCTGTTTCGCCACCAACAAGTGCGGTTCCGGCTTTTTCACATCCGCGAGCGATTCCGCCAACAATGGCTGCGATACGTTCTGGAATCACTTTTCCAACTGCGATGTAATCAGTCATAAAGAGGGGCTCAGCACCGCAGACAACTAAATCATCGACCACCATCGCAACAAGATCTTCACCGATTGTGTCGTACTTTCCTAGCATGCGAGCAATCTCAGTCTTAGTTCCAACGCCATCGGTAGATGTAGCAAGAAGTGGTCGTTGCATAGATTTCATCGCACTGGCATCAAAGAGTCCGGCAAATCCGCCAATGCCACCAACAACTTCGCTGCGAGATGCTTTAGCAATTGATGCCTTCATCAATTCAACGGCGCGATCTCCTGCATCGATATCTACGCCTGCATCTTTATATGTGCTCATGGGTTCTGATCCAAAATCTCAAGGCGCAATTTACCCTCTGATAAATCTGTGGGGATTTTAATCGGATATTGCCCTGTAAAACAGGCGGTACAGAGCTTTTCACCCGGTACATGGGTCGCTTCAATCAACCCTTCAGCGCTTACATAATCGAGTGAATCAGCACCGATCGATCTGCGGATCTCTTCAATCTCGAGACCACTCGCGATTAACTCGGCGCGCGTTGCAAAGTCGATGCCATAGAAGCAGGGCCACTTCACAGGTGGGCTAGAAATGCGTACGTGAATTTCGAGTGCGCCGGCTTCGCGCAACATACGCACAATCGCGCGCTGAGTATTGCCACGCACAATTGAATCATCGACGACAACGATGCGCTTGCCGTCAATGATCTCGCGCAGCGGGTTAAGTTTTAAGCGAATTCCTAATTGGCGAATAGTCTGTGATGGCTGGATAAATGTTCGCCCCACATATGAATTCTTTACAAAACCTAATCCATATGGAATTCCAGATTCTTGGGCGAATCCAATTGCCGCCGGTGTTCCTGATTCAGGGACAGGAATGACAAGATCGGCGACAACAGGTGCCTCGATAGCAAGTTGCTTACCAATTCGTACTCGAGTCGCATGCACGCTCTGTCCGGCAATCGATGTATCTGGGCGGGCAAGATAGACATACTCAAAGATGCATCCCTTTGGTTCAGGGGCTGCCCACATCTGCGAACGCAGTCCATCTTCATCAATGGCTAAAAATTCACCTGGTTCAACTTCGCGCACAAATGCAGCGCCGACAATATCTAGTGCGGCAGATTCAGATGCGACAACCCAGCCGCGTTCAAGTTTTCCAATAACAAGTGGTCTTACACCGTGGCGATCGCGCGCTGCATAGAGTGTGCGCTCATCCATAAAGACTAGAGAGAAAGCGCCTTCCAACAACGGTAGGACGGCAAGTGCGCTTGCCTCCACATTATTCTCGTGTTGTAGACCGATCAACGCTGTCATGATTTCAGTATCTGTTGTAGCACCGCGTTCATTCTTTGCGGGAGGTTCAAGTTTTGAAACCATTTCGGCGAGATCGCCGGTGTTTGTCAGATTTCCATTGTGGGCTAAAGCCAGTGTGCCGTACTTAGTTGGGCGTAGCGTTGGCTGCGCATTGACCCATGTACTCGACCCCGTTGTGCTGTAGCGACAGTGGCCGATCGCAAGATTTCCAGGCAAGGTTGCGAGATCAGATTCAGTAAATACTTGTGAGACAAGACCCATATCTTTAAAGATAACGATGCGCTCACCATCAGAGGTTGCGATTCCGGCAGATTCTGTTCCGCGATGTTGCAGGGCATAGAGACCATAGAAGGTGAGCTTTGCAACTTCTTCATCAGGTGCCCATACTCCGAAGACACCGCATGCATCTTGCGGGCCTTTATCTTCGCCAGGGTAATTGTGATTGAGCAATCCATCTGCGCGTCTGCTCATGGCGTCATCCTTTTCTCAAATGGAAGTAGATGGGATAAATCTGCGCGGGCACCTGATGCGTTGATGAGTCCATCTCCGAGTGCGGCCGTCCATGAAAGATCGCCACTGACAAGTGCCAACCAGGTGTCAGCGTTCATCTCGATGACATTAGCTGGGGTGCCGCGAGTATGTGTTGGACCATCTCCGCATTGAACTGCTGCATACGGTGGGACCCGTACTTCGATTGCGCGCCCAGGTGCAAGACGTACTAATTCGGCTAAGGAGCTCTTCACATTTTCTAGTATCACCGGATCGCGCATCTTCTATCCAAACAACTTCTCAAAGGTAGCGGTATGAGCCTTGCGTAACTCATCTAGTGAAATCACAACATCGTTAACGACCAGTGCATCTCCACCTGTTGCGCCTAGGTGCGTCAGTGGAATATCTCCCGCAGCTTTCTTTAGGGCTTCAGCTTTTCCGGGTTCGACCGCAACGACAACTCGTCCTGGTGTTTCAACAAAGAGGCTCACTCCAGGATTATCTAAAGTAATCGTTGCACCGATGTTATGACGTAAGACCATTTCAGTAAGCGTTGCAGTAAGGCCACCCTGACTTAAATCATGTGCTGCGCTAAAGATCTTCTCGGTGCGACCCTTCACGAGCAGATCAATTAGGCGCATTTCACGCTGTAAATCAGCAGTTGGCGCTTGTCCCCCGCGCATCTCATGAAGGTATGCCCACTCAGAGCCTGACATATTGCTATCACTTGCTCCAAGGAGATAGAGATCTAACCCTGCTCGATCAAAACTCATTGGTGTACGAGTACGCACATCATCAATAACACCAAGAACTCCGATGACAGGTGTTGGCAAGATCGCAACATCGCCTGTCTGGTTGTAGAAAGATACGTTGCCACCTGTCACGGGTAAGCCCATCTCAAGACATCCATCTGCAAGGCCACGAACTGTTTCGGCGAATTGCCACATCACACCTGGATCTTCAGGCGAGCCAAAGTTAAGGCAGTTAGTCACAGCAAGTGGCTTAGCACCTGCTGTAGCAATATTCCGAGATGCTTCAGCAAGTGCTAACTTCGCACCTTCATAAGGGTTGAGGTAAGACCAATTTGCATTGGCATCAGTTGCTACAGCAACGCCAAGATGTGTCTTCTCATCGATGCGAACCATTCCAGAATCATCTGGCTGTGATTGCACAGTATTTCCTTGTACGTATCGATCATATTGGTTGGTGACCCAGCTCTTATCTGCCAAGTTTGGAGTCGCTGCCATCATCAGGATTGCATCTTTAATCGCTGCCGCTGTCTGTGGAATAGGTGGCGAAATTACTTCAGCGTTTACACGCGCGATGTAAGCCGGCTCTGCCAGTGGTCTGGAATAGACAGGACCATCGTGGGCCACAGTGCGCGGTGGTACATCGACAATGAGTTCACCGTGCCACGTGATTTCAAGATGGTCACCATCGGTAACTTCACCAATAACGGTGACAGTCACATCCCATTTCTTGCAGATTTCCAGAAAGCGATCAATCTTGCTTGGTTCAACAATGGCGCACATGCGCTCTTGTGATTCAGACATCAAGATTTCTTCAGGCGATAAAGTCGCATCACGCAAAGGCACGCGATCAAGTGCGACCTTCATGCCGCCACTTCCACCTGATGCTAATTCGCTTGTGGCGCAGGATAATCCTGCCCCGCCAAGGTCTTGGATACCCACAACAAGATCTTCAGCGAAGATTTCAAGTGAGCATTCAATCAATACTTTTTCAACAAATGGATCACCCACCTGAACAGCAGGACGCTTTGCCGGACCGGTTGACTCAAATGTCTCTGATGCCAAGACAGATACGCCGCCAATTCCATCTCCGCCGGTCTTTGCGCCGTAGAGCACGACAAGATTTCCAGCACCGGCTGCTTTTGCCAATTTAATATCGCTATGTTTCATCACGCCGATACAGAGCGCGTTTACAAGTGGATTACCTAAGTACGTTTCATCGAAGACGACTTCGCCACCAATATTGGCAAGACCGAGGCAGTTTCCATATCCACCGACACCTGCAATTACGCCAGGTAAAACACGGCGAGTATCTGCTGCATCAGCTGGACCAAATCGCAACGGATCCATCACTGCAATGGGGCGGGCACCCATCGTTAAAATGTCGCGAACGATTCCGCCTACACCTGTCGCGGCTCCTTGATATGGCTCAATAAAAGATGGGTGGTTATGTGATTCGATTTTAAATGTGATCGCATAACCCTGTCCGATATCGACAACGCCTGCATTCTCACCAATTCCAACTAGCAAAGCATCAGACTTCACAGCCTTCTCGCCAAATTGCTTGAGGTGCACCTTTGAGGATTTATATGAGCAGTGCTCAGACCACATCACTGAATACATCGCTAATTCAGAAGATGTTGGTCTGCGGCCAAGAATTTCCTTAATGCGTGCGTACTCATCTGGCTTGAGACCAAGTTCTGCAAATGGCTGTGTTGAATCGGGATTCGAAGTTGCGATTGCAACGGTATCAAGTGCCATTACTTCACCATCGCCTTCAGGACAGATGTAAAGAAGGCGAGCCCATCAGCACTTGGCCCCGTGAGAGTTTCAATAGCGTGCTCTGGATGTGGCATTAGTCCAACAATGTTTCCGCGCTCATTGGTGATACCTGCAATGAGATTTCGTGAGCCATTGGGATTTTCGCCCACGTAGCGCGCGACAATGCGGCCTTCTTCTTCAAGGGCTGCAAGGGTTTTATCATCACATTGAAAAGAACCTTCACCATTTTTCAAGGGGATAACAATTTCTTGGCCCTTTGCATAATCAGAGGTCCATGCTGTTGCGTTATTTTCAATAACTAACTTTTGATCACGGCATAAGAAATGTAGATCTTTATTTCGAGTCAACGCACCAGGCAACAAATGCGCTTCACAGAGCACTTGAAAGCCGTTGCAAATTCCAAGAAGTGGCATTCCACCATGAGCTGCATCAATGACTTTCTCCATTACCGGGGCAAAGCGACTGATCGCACCACAGCGCAGATAGTCACCGTAAGAAAATCCACCGGGCAAGATAACTGCATCCACACCTTTGAGGTCGGCATCGTTATGCCAGAGTGAGATTGCTGTTGTGCCAGCGGCGCTGGCAGCGCGCAGGGCATCACGATCATCTAACGTGCCAGGAAATGTGATGACACCAACTTTCATGCCTGCACCGTCACTACATATGTCTCGATGACTGGATTAGCCAGAAGTGTTGCCGCCGCCTTCTCAATCTCCTGCATTTGTTGCGGTGTGGGTTGGCCATCAATTCTTATTTCAAAACGTTTTCCTTGGCGCACACTCTTTGCAAAGGTGAAACCAAGTCGAGGAAGAGCAGCACCCACGGCAACACCTTGTGGATCTAAGATCTCAGGCTTGAGCATTACTTCTACGACGATGATGGCCATGTGATTTCCCCTTAGAACTTGCTGCCGGTGAGTATGAAATATGCCTGGTGATAGCGCTCCGCAGTTTTCTCAACGATCTCTGCAGGCAATTCTGGCGGTGGGCTCTTCTTATCCCACCCTGATGTTGTGAGGTAATCCCTGACAAATTGCTTATCAAATGATGCACCTAAATCTGTGGCATCCCAGAAGCGAGATGAATCAGGAGTAAGCGCTTCATCGCCAAGGAGTATTTCTCCGTCGGTATCTAGCCCGAATTCAAATTTAGTATCAGCCAGAATAATTCCACGGCTCTCTGCAAATTCGGCCGCTTCTGTATAGAGCTTGAGGGTGTAGTCGCGGAGTGATTGTGCATACTCTGCACCCACAATTGCTGATGCTTGGTTAAAATCAATATTTATATCGTGATCACCAATTTCAGCTTTTGTCGCAGGTGTAAAGATCGGTGTTGCAAGTTTTGATCCATCACTTAAGCCATCTGGCAGAGGATTGCCACAGACTGCGCCGTTGTTTTTATACTCGACGAGGCCGCTACCAGTGAGATATCCACGGGCGACACATTCAATATCAAACATCTTCAGAGGCTCAACAATTACAGCGCGATCTGCCACTTTTGCAGGAACATCATCGGTAATGATGTGGTTAGGGATAATGTCTTCGAGTAATTCAAACCAGAAGAGTGATAACTGAGTGAGGATTGCACCTTTATCTGGAATCGTTGTTGGTAGCACCCAATCGAATGCGCTGATGCGATCTGATGCCACAAGAAGAATTTCACCTGATGAATTTGTATAGAGATCGCGAACTTTTCCAGTGCGCAAGTGATCCCACCCAGCAACCTGTGGTGCTGGTGGTGGACCAGCAAGGCCGAAGCCGCTCACCGAATAGAGCCAGGTTTGTACTGCGCTGCGGCAGGATGCGCGGAAGTAATCGCCTCAATGCGATCTACAACTCGTGCAATGTGGTGGCGAGCATCGCCAGTAAATTCAAGGGGAGCGCTGATCAAGTTCTCCAGCGCTGCTTTATCCAACGGAATCTTTGAATCGCTAGCTAGCGCGTCAAGAAGAGTATTTGGTTGACCGGCTCGCATCGCAAGTGCTGCCTTTACTGCGTGCTCTTTAATCACTTCGTGTGCGACTTCACGACCAACGCCGGCTTTAACCGCTGCCATCAAAATCTTTGTTGTTGCAAGAAATGGAAGATAGCGATCAAGTTCTGCTTCGATAACTGCAGGGAATGCGCCAAATTCATTGAGAATGGTAAGTGTTGTCTCTAATAAACCGTCCATCGCATAGAACGCATCGGCAATCGCTACACGCCTGACAACGCTGCATGAAACATCGCCTTCATTCCATTGATCGCCAGCAAGTTCAGAGACCATGGATGAATATCCGCGCAGGATCACGGCTAGGCCATTAATACGCTCACATGATCGAGTATTCATCTTATGAGGCATAGCAGATGATCCAACCTGACCCTCTTTAAAACCTTCGGTCACAAGTTCGGCACCGGCCATTAATCGAATTGATGTGGCAAGAGAAGATGGCGCTGCAGCTAGTTGAACAAGTGTTGTAAGAACATCGTAATCAAAGGAACGCGGATAGATCTGGCCGGTTGAATCAAGTACTCGATTAAATCCAAGTTCGGTAGCAATTGCGCGTTCGAGAGACTGATGAGCCTCTGTTGATCCAAGTAAGTCAATGGAATCTTGCGCTGTACCAACAGGTCCTTTGATGCCGCGCATCGGATAGCGTGCCTGCAAAGCCGTTAAACGTTCGTATGCGAAAAGTAACTCTTCTGCTGCATTTGCAAATCGCTTACCAAGTGTTGTGATTTGCGCTGGAACATTATGTGAACGTCCCGCAATTGGTTGATCAGCATAGAGGGCAGCTTTTGATGCAAGAGCAGCAAGGGTTGCGATCACTTTGTTGCCGATCAGATCAAGTCCATTTTTAATCTGTAGCGCTTCAATATTTTCTGTGAGGTCGCGGCTTGTCATTCCTGCATGAATAATTTCATGGCCAGCCAGAGCATTAAATTCTTCGATGCGCGCCTTCACATCATGGCGGGTGATTTTTTCACGTGCATCAATGGATTCCAGATCCACCTTTGTCACAACTTTCTCATAATCTGCAATCACAGCATCAGAGATTGTGTGGCCAAGCTTTGATTGTGCGCGCGCTACAGCGATCCACAATCGACGCTCTGCAATGATTTTTTCTTCAGGGGCAAAAATGGCGCGCATCTGTGCTGATGCATAACGGTTAGCTAATACGCTCACTGGTGCATTCTCCCTTACTTAATTCTCTACCTGGGCTAGCGACGCAACGAGGGCGATATCACTTCTGTAGAACGAGCCCTCGAGGCCGATGGTAGAAATCTGCTTATATGCGCGGTGGCGTGCGGATTCAAGATCGTTTCCGATTCCAGTCACTGACATCACTCGACCGCCACTTGAGATGAGCGAGCCATCTTTTTCTTGGGTACCTGCATGAAATATAAGTGTGCTTTCCTGGGGATCTGGAGCTGTGATCTTCTCCCCCACAACTGGTGATTGCGGATATCCCTGCGCGGCTAATACAACGGTGACGGCTGAGGTATCACTCCAATGTAGAACAGTGTCATCAAGTGAATTTGTCGCAGCTTTGTAAAGAAGATCGGCAAGTGGAGTAAGCAGACGCGGAATTAGAACTTGCGTCTCTGGATCTCCAAAGCGGGCATTAAATTCAATAACCTTGATTCCATTCTTTGTTAAGGCTAACCCCGCATAAAGCAGACCGATGAATGGTGTTCCGCGCGCTGCCATTTCGGCGACAACAGGTGCTAAAACTTTTTCATAGGTCTGTTCAATAATGTCATCAGGTGCCCATGGAAGTGGTGAGTAGGCACCCATACCGCCTGTGTTTGGTCCTTGATTATTATCATGTGCGCGTTTGAAATCTTGGGCTGGCTCCATCGCAAGAATATTTCGGCCATCAGAGATTCCAAAGAGAGAAATCTCTGGACCGTCGAGAAATTCTTCGATAACAACACGGTTACAAGAGAGCGCGTGTGTTAACGCGGTGGCGCGATCTTCTGTAACAACAACACCCTTACCACCTGCTAATCCATCATCTTTGACAACATAAGGTGCGCCAAATGTATCTAGCGCGATATTGATTTCACTTTCTGTTGTGCAGGTAAAACTCCTGGCGGTAGGTACACCGGCATCTCGCATCACACCTTTTGCAAAGTCTTTCGATCCTTCAAGAGCGGCGGCGGCTTTTGATGGACCAAATGTTGCTATTCCAGCAGCGCGCAAAATATCGGCTGCGCCATTAACAAGAGGTAGCTCTGGGCCGATCACAACAAGGTCAACGCCAAGTGATTGTGCCAGGCTAAGAATTGCTTGATTATCTGTGATTACAAGTGGATGCGTTGTTGCAATCTCTGCAATTCCTGGGTTGCCTGGTGCCACATGTAGTTCACTACATTTTTTATCTGCCTTGAGTCCTAGTGCGAGTGCGTGTTCGCGACCGCCACTTCCGACTAGGAGGATTTTCATGGTTTAGATGAAATCCTTTACGACAATTGTCTGATCTCGACCCGGCCCCACACCGATTGCGCTCATCGGGGCTCCTGAAATTTTTTCAAGGAAGGCGATATATGCCTGTGCATTGGCGGGTAAATCGCTCAAGGTGCGTGCACCAGAAATGTCTTCCTTCCAACCAGGAAGGTATTCATAGATTGGTATTGCGTGGTGGAAATCTGATTGTGATGATGGAAGTTCTTCAACGCGCTTGCCATCGATTTCATAGGCAACACATACAGGAATCTTCTCCCAGCCAGTGAGCACATCAAGTTTTGTTAAGAAGAAATCAGTAAGTCCATTTACACGAACCGCATAGCGCGCAATCGGTGCGTCATACCAACCACAGCGGCGGGCGCGACCTGTTGTCACACCGATCTCTCCACCAATTGTGCGAAGTTTTTCACCATCTTCATCGTGGAGCTCTGTGGGGAAAGGTCCTGATCCCACGCGAGTTGTATATGCCTTAACGATTCCGATAACGCGACTGATTTGTGTTGGCCCGATTCCAGAGCCAGTACAAGCTCCGCCTGCTGTTGGGTTTGATGACGTAACAAATGGGTATGTTCCATGATCAACATCAAGGAGTGTTCCTTGTGATCCTTCGAGCAATACTCGCTTACCCGCCTTCAACGCTTGATCCAATAGAAGGACGGTATCTGCAACATATGGGCGCAAAATTTCAGCATATTCAAGGTATTCGTTAAGGACATCATCAACCTCGATGTTCTTACGGTTAAAGACCTTGATAAGAATCTGATTCTTATCGCGAAGTGCCGCTTCCAGTTTCTGGCGCAAGATCGATGGATCAAAGAGATCCTGCACGCGAATTCCGATGCGGTTGATCTTGTCAGCATAGGCAGGTCCAATTCCGCGACCTGTTGTACCAATTTTCGATTTACCTAAGAAGCGTTCTGTGACCTTATCGATTGTGCGGTGATAAGGAGTAATCAAATGCGCATTTGTTGAGATGACAAGTTTTGAACAATCAATTCCGCGTTCTGTTAAACCTTTAATCTCTTCGAGCAATACACCTGGATCAATGACAACGCCATTACCGATTACCGGAATAACGTTAGGAGAGAGAATTCCCGATGGAAGTAAGTGAAGTGCATACTTTTGATCGCCAATAACAACAGTATGTCCTGCGTTATTGCCGCCTTGATAGCGCACTACATAATCAACGCGATCGCCAAGGATGTCGGTAGCTTTACCCTTGCCCTCATCGCCCCACTGAGCTCCCAGCAGAACTAATGCAGGCATAGTTAAAACCTCTCTCTTGAACTAGGTGAAGATTACTTGCGAAGTGATGTTCCTGTGGAGCGAAGATCTTCACACGCGTGAACGACACGAGCAGCCATGCCAGCCTCTGCCGCCTTGCCCCATGCGCGTGGGTCGTACGCCTTCTTATTTCCAACTTCGCCATCAATTTTCAAGACACCGTCATAGTTCTTGAACATGTGCTCGACCACTGGACGAGTAAATGCATACTGAGTATCGGTATCGATATTCATCTTGATGACACCGTAATCAAGTGATTCGCGAATCTCTGAAAGTAGTGAGCCAGAGCCACCGTGGAATACGAGATCCATAGGCTTACTTCCGGCTGCTAGACCGAGCTTTGCTGAAACTGCCTCTTGCAATGTGTGCAGAATCTTTGGCTGTAAGACAACGTTGCCTGGCTTGTAAACGCCGTGAACATTTCCAAATGTTGCTGCAACCATGTAACGAGCAGCTGGGTCGTTTCCGAGAGTATCAAGAGTCATCAACGCATCTTCAGGTGTTGAGTACAACTTGGCATCGTGCTTTGCTTCGATTCCATCTTCTTCGCCACCGACAACGCCGATTTCGATTTCAAGAATTGTTCGCGCGGCAACAGACTTTGCGAGAAGTTCTTTTGCAATTTTCATATTTTCATTCATGTCGACAGCAGAGCCATCCCACATGTGAGAGCTAAAGAGAGGTGCCTTGCCATCCTTGATGCGTTGCGCACCGAAATCAAGAAGTGGGCGCATAAAGCCATCGAGTTTTTCTGCTGGGCAATGATCGGTGTGAATTGCAATATTGACGTTGTAATTCTTTGCAACAACGTGTGCAAATTCAGCGAGCGCAACTGCGCCATCAACCATGTTCTTCACCGTTGAGCCAGATGCGTATTCAGCACCGCCCCACGAAAATTGGATAATTCCATCTGATTCAGCTTCAGCAAATCCACGAATGGCTGCAATCACCGTCTGTGACGAAGAAACGTTGATTGCGGGGTATGCAAATGCGCCAGCTTTCGCGCGATCTAACATTTGGGCGTAAATCTCAGGGGTTGCAATTGGCATCTGTGACTCCACGGGCTCGGTTGCTCGCATAAATCTGGTGCGAGTTGTAATCCTTCGCCGAGCGCGTCATTGGGTCGACTTCGGGCTTACGGCTAATCCAACCACTTACCTGGGGGTATGAAAAATCGCCATGCGCCAGAGGGCCCAAGGGCTACCGGCGACATGGCGATCTTTACGCTCAGAGAGCGTCTATCTCCTGATTAGTTGGGGCTTTTCAGGGATGGAGGGTCTTCTGTAAGAAGGCCATGAGGGCGGCGAGGAGGGCAGGGGTTCCCAAAATCTTAAGCAGAATTGCGAAGAAAGCAGTCAGCATTGTTATTTCCATTTCTATAGAGGATCTATCGGAGTGGTTTGAGATAGTGGGCAAAAATAGAGAGTGCGAGTAACCTCAATTCTTATGAACGTTCCTCCTGTTGATAGTTCTGGCGATTCAATCGAAAACTTAGGTTCTGAGAGCCGCACATTTCCACCGAGCGCTGATTTTGCTGCCCAGGCAAATGCCAAGGCTGGTATCTACGATTTAGCAGAATCAGATCGCTTAGCGTTCTGGGAATCGCAGGCGAAGGAATTAACATGGGAGAAGCCGTGGGATTCCGTTCTTGAATGGAAGGCCCCATATGCCAAATGGTTTGTCGGCGGAAAACTCAACGCATCATTTAACGCACTCGATCGACATGTGTTGGCTGGACGCGGAGATCGCGTCGCACTTTTCTTTGAAGGCGAACCAGGTGATACCCGCACGATTACATATGCAGATCTTCTTGTTGATGTAAAGAAGGCAGCAAATGCGCTGATTGAAATTGGTGTCAATGCAGGTGATCGCGTTGCCATCTACATGCCGATGATTCCAGAGGCAGCGGTTGCAATGTTGGCATGTGCGCGTATTGGCGCAGCACACTCTGTTGTCTTCGGTGGATTTTCGGCAGATGCTCTTCTTTCACGTATCCAAGATGCAGATGCAAAAGTTGTCATCACAGCCGATGGTGGATTCCGCAAAGGCGCAGCATTTGCACTCAAGCCAGCAGTGGATGAAGCGCTTAAGGGAAAGACAAACGTTGAGAAAGTCCTTGTCGTAAAGCGCACAGGGCAAGAAACTGCGTGGAATAACGCCACCGATATTTGGTGGGATGAAATTGTTAACCGTCAGAGCCCAGAGCACACTGCGCAGGCTTTTGACGCCGAGCATCCACTATTTATTTTGTATACATCTGGCACAACTGCAAAGCCAAAGGGAATTTTTCACACAACAGGTGGATATTTAACACAGGCTGCCTTCACTCATCGCGCAGTCTTTGATCTCAAACCCGAAAAGGATGTCTACTGGTGCACAGCAGATGTCGGTTGGATTACCGGGCATTCCTATGTTGTCTATGGTCCGCTTATCAACGGTGCAACTCAAGTGATGTATGAAGGCACACCTGATACACCGCATAAGGGACGCATGTTTGAAATTATTGAAAAGTATGGAGTCACTATTTTGTATACAGCGCCAACACTTATCCGTACATGGATGAAGTGGGGAGACGAATTCCCTCAAGCGCATAATCTTTCATCACTACGCTTACTTGGATCAGTAGGTGAACCAATTAATCCTGAAGCGTGGATGTGGTACCGCGAAGTTATTGGTGGAAACCGTTGTCCGATTGTTGATACATGGTGGCAGACCGAAACTGGTGCGATCATGATTTCTCCTTTGCCAGGAGTAACTGCAACCAAGCCGGGCTCTGCGATGACAGCGTTACCAGGAATTAGCGCCAAGGTTGTCGATGACAATGGTGTTGCGGTGCCAAATGGTCACGGTGGATATTTGATTCTAGATAAGCCATGGCCATCAATGCTTCGTGGCGTCTGGGGTGAAGACGAGCGTTACAAGGAGACATATTGGTCACGCTTTGATGGAATCTACTTTGCTGGTGATGGCGCAAAGCTCGACAATGATGGCGCTATCTGGTTGCTTGGTCGAGTCGATGATGTGATGAATGTTTCTGGTCACAGAATTTCAACAACTGAAGTTGAATCCGCACTTGTCTCACATGCAGCAGTTGCAGAGGCGGCCGTTGTTGGCGCGCAAGATGAGATGACTGGCCAAGGAATTGTGGCATTTGTGATTTTGCGCGCTGGGATTGATCATGCAAATGGAGAAGATCTCGTAAAAGAGTTACGCGCTCATGTCACCAAAGAAATCGGTGCTATCGCCCGTCCGCGTCAGATTATGGTTGTTAATGAACTTCCTAAGACGCGTAGCGGTAAAATCATGCGTAGATTACTTAAAGATGTTGCTGAGAATCGCGCAGTTGGCGATGCAACCACGTTGGCTGATCCCAATGTGATGAAGCTGATCTCTGAAGGCCTGCACTCAACTAAGGACGAAGATTAAGTCCTTCTAGTTTCTCTTTCACAGTATCTTTGATTGAAGTGACTACTCCTGGAAGATTGCTCTCAATCCGTGGATAGAGATCACTTCCTGCAATTGCATCTTTACCGCTCTGCCATGGTGACCATGTAAGAATCGCGCCGATAAGAAAGATAAAGATTACTGTCCGTAGAAGTGAGAGCGCTGCTCCTGCAATCTGGTCAAGGAAAGCCAACGGCCCACGAATGACTGTGGCCTTTAACCCTTTCGTCACCAGCTTGGCAAGGAAGCGACCTGCGAGTGAACCGAGAAAAATTGAGAGAAATGCGATTCCAACTTTCTTGCTATCGAGTGCCCACTCACCCATCACGTTAAGTGCAAGCAGTAAACCGACGATTGCTCCACCGATATTTCCAATAACGGTAAAGATTGTCTTCAAGAAACCGCTTTTGTATCCACTGATAAATGAGGCGATGACAGCTATTGCAATCACGATATCGACATAGTTCACAGATCTACCCCTAAATACTTTCTCGTCTCATTCTCTAACTCTTCTATAGTAGTAACTACCCCAATTTTTCTATAAACAATCTCACCGTTTTCATCGATAAAAAGTGTGATCGGTACGCCCATCCCCAGGGTTGCACGCGTAGCGCCATCGGCATCGTAGAGATTAGGCCACGTCATGCCATATGCCTGGACAAAATCTCGCGCATCCTGGATATCTGCTTCTTCAACGCTAATACCAATAAGCCCCACTGACTTACTGTGCTTGCTATAAAAATCAACAAAGATAGGCATCTCGTCCTTACATGGTCCACACCACGATCCCCAGACATTTACCAACACTGGTCCTTTAACACTCGATAGATCGACGACCGAAGCTTCATCTAAACAATCTAGATCTACAGCCTTTTTACCAGTGGCAACATTTTGAATCGATGAGCAATCAACCACAACTCCATCATTTGGAAGTGCGGTAGTACTTTGTGAACAGCCCGCAAGAAGAAGTGATGCGAGGGCGAGGGCGATTTTCTTCATCGAAAATCCTTCTCTGTCTTCACAAGTAGCGCCGCTTTCTCTTTATCCATCTCACCAATTCCAACTGATGGACAGATTTTTGCAAGTGTGCAGGCACCACATGCCGGTTTACGGGAATGACACACCCGACGACCGTGCCAGATGATGCGTTGTGACAAGTTTGTCCATTCTGCTTGTGGAATCAATTCGCCCACTTCATGTTCTACCTTTACTGGATCTAACGATTGACTCCATTCAAAGCGCCTGGAAAGTCGACCGAAGTGAGTATCGACTGTAATTCCAGGAGTATCAAAGGCATGACCTAAAACTACATTCGCTGTCTTTCTGCCAACACCTGGCAAGGTAATCAACTCGTCTAGGGTTGACGGTACCTCGCCCCCAAAATCGTTAATGATTTTCTCTGTTAACCCTTTGATATGCCGTGCTTTCGCGTGATAAAAACCTGTTGGATAAATAATCTCTTCAATCTCTTCGATCGGTGCCTTCGCATACGCTCGAACATTTTTATACTTCTTAAATAGTTTGGCGGTAACCTGATTGACGCGCTTATCTGTGCACTGTGCCGAGAGAACTGTTGCGATAACAAGCTGGAGTGGATTCTGGAAATTGAGTTCACAGTAGATCTCTGGATAAGTCTTACAGAGCCCGCGATACAGGGCCTTAGCCCTTTTTTCAGTTTCGCGATCCGCGCTCATGCGAGTAAACTACCCCTGTGACCATTGAAGATGAAGTCGTACGTAAGGCCCCACTCTTTACCGCACTAGATGATGCTGCGGCTAGTTCACTGCGCGCATCTATGGATTCAGTAAAAATCAATAAGGGCGCAATCCTCTTTAAAGAAGGCGATAGTGGCGAGCACGTCTATGTCATCGTCGAAGGCAAACTTAAGCTCGGAACATCAAGTGGGGACGGGCGCGAAAACCTTCTCTCCATTCTTGGACCAGGCGAAATGTTCGGCGAGCTCTCACTCTTTGATCCAGGCCCACGTACTTCAACTGCCACTGCAGTTACTGATGCCAAACTCTTATCTCTTGGACACGAGAAGCTTTTTCCTTGGCTACGTGAAAATCCTGAAGTTTCGTTACAACTTTTAGCCCGACTAGCGCAGCGCTTGCGTCGTACAAACGAGGCAGTCGGTGATCTCGTCTTCTCTGATGTTCCAGGTCGCGTTGCAAAGGCGCTGATTGATCTAGGTGAGCGTTTTGGAAAAGTGAGTCCAGAAGGTCTCTTTGTTCACCACGATCTCACACAAGAAGAACTTGCTCAGCTCGTTGGCGCATCACGCGAAACTGTAAATAAAGCACTCGCTGACTTTGCAGGTCGCGGATGGTTGCGCCTTGATGGTCGCGCGGTGTTAATCACCGACCTTGAGCGTTTAAGTAAGCGCGGTAAGTAATCGCCTTTTAGGCAACTTCGACAGTGAGCTCAACCTCAACAGGTGAGTTCAGTGGCAATTCAGCAACACCTAGCGCGCTACGCGCAGCAACGCCGGCATCTCCCCAGATATGCATGAAGAGCTCTGATGCGCCATTTGCAACTGCTGGCTGACTAACAAATCCTGCTGCTCCGTTGACGTAACAGACAATGCGAACTACTTTCACAATTGAATCAACTGGTGCAACGAGTTCAACAGCAGCGAGTGCGTTAATCGCACAGATCTTTGCCAACTCGTATGCTTCTTCGACGCTCACATCTGCGCCAACTTTTCCAGTCATTACAATTGCGCCATCAACCATCGGAAGTTGACCTGCGGTGAAGACAATATTTCCGGTACGAACTGCAGGAACGTAGGCAGCAAGTGGCTTAGTTGCAATCGGAAGAGTGATTCCTTTTTCAGCTAACTTTGCGCGGACATCTACTGACATTACTTAAGCTCCCGCTTCATATAGGCAACGAGTTGCTCTCCACCTGGTGCTGGAATCACTGTGACAAGTTCCCATCCATCAGAACCCCATGAATCAAGAATCTGCTTTGTTGCATGTGAAAGTAGTGGAACTGTTGCGTATTCAAACTTCATATTAATTTCCCCCCGCTAGAGCAGCCTTAACTAAAGTAGAAACCATTCCACCATCTGCTTTTCCTGCAACTTGTGGCTTAAGAACTCCCATGACCTTGCCCATGTCAGCTGGCCCTGCAGCACCCGTTGAAGCGATTGCTGCTGCAACTAATTTCTTCACATCATCTTCTGACATCTGTTCTGGCAAATAACGGGCGATAACTTCACCCTCTGCCTTCTCTTCTAGCGCTTTATCTTCACGCCCCGCCTTTGAAAACTCTTCCGATGCCTCACGACGCTTCTTCGCCTCGCGTGAAAGAACGGTGATGATCTCGGCATCGCTTAATACGCGCGCCTCTTTGCCGGAAACTTCTTCGTTGGTGATCGCAGTTAAAACCATGCGGATCGTGCCTGATACAAGCTTGTCGCTTGAGCGAATTGCTTCGGTGAGATCGCTCTTAAGTGTTTCTTTTATACCCACTAGCCTGATGCTCCAAATTCTTCGAATTGTTCGGGTACATCTTCTCACGCCCCACTATCATTTGATAATCATGAGTTACGTACTTCGCGAGGCGCAGATCCCGATTCTGCCCAAGGGCCACGCCCCGATACGCATTCTCCACTTCTCAGATCTGCACCTGACTCCTGCCCGAAAAACTGAAATTGCAGATATTAAATCTTTTGCATCCCTCAAGCCCGACCTAGTAATTAGTACAGGTGACTTCTTGGCGCATATGGATGCTGTACCGGTAACACTCGATGCCCTCGAACCATTACTCGATACACCTGGGCTCTTTGTCTTTGGATCCAATGATTACTACGCGCCGAAACCAAAGAATCCGTTGAAATATCTCTTGCCCGATCACGGCGAACGTATTCATGGCGAGGATCTACCTTGGCCTGAGTTGGATCTCGGTTTACAGGCTCGCGGATGGAAAAATCTCAACCATCACCGCACAACAATCACAATCAATGGAACAACAATTGAAGCGCGTGGCACAGATGATGCTCACCTCGAATTCGATGACTACTCACTTGTTGCTGGCCCGCCAGGAGATTGCGATATTGCAATTGGTGTAACACATGCGCCATATCTGCGAATTCTCAAAGGAATGTCAGATGATGGGCTCGATGCAATTTTCGCCGGACATACTCATGGTGGACAAGTGCGATTGCCATGGTTTGGTGGATCTCGCGCGCTAACAACAAATTGCGATCTGCCTCATTGGCGAGCACGCGGGCTTACACAATTTGGCCGCGAGCCTTATCTTCATGTTTCTGCAGGAATGGGAACAAGTCCCTTTGCACGCATTCGCGTAGCAAGTCCTCCAGAAGTTTCATTAGTAAATCTCACCCCTAAAAAGTGACCATTTTCTGCGATTGTCTTTAAAGATAATTCTGGGCTCAATGGTTTAATTAAACATATTCCTAAGGAGGATCCTATGTTTTACAATCTCAATACTCGTTCGAAGTACCTTCTCTTTCTAGCTATTGCACTCTTGGTGCCATACCTGTTTAGATCTGGTTTTTATTACGATTCATATTGGGATGAGTATTACTTCGGCGGTTCCGCTGTAGGTTTAGGGACTGTCTCATTTTTGTTTATTTTCGCAGCGCTCATTGCACGCTCAGAATATGTTCACCGTTCTCTTCTTGCTCTCTCAGGGGTATGGGCTATTGCCAATTTCATCCCAGTCCGATTTAGTGAGTGGAGTGATGGAAACTTTGAATCACTCATTGCAGTTTTGCTCTATGTTGGAGGTTTAGTCGCTTTAGGATCAGTTTTAAATGCAGAGAAAGCGTTTATTAACTTCCAGTTCGGCTCGTACTTCGCACGTATAACCAGTTCGCAACACAAGGTATTCAGCGCAGTTTGGGCGGTACTCTCAATTATTGCTGCGCTATTTTTCTCTTGGTTAACCTATGCTTTCAATTCTGATGCATCGCTTAACAATGTAGTGAAGATTCTTGCAGTCTTTATCACTGTTGTTGCGGTATTCGATTTCATCCACAGATTCTTTGACCAAAAATCTACAGCGATTTTAAGTTTCGTAGGTCAATTGAATGATTTCTCGCTCAATAGCTATCTCACCAGAAGAATCTCGTCGTGGATTTATGGATTACTGCACACCGTCATCCTTCTTGGCGCGCTGTATCTGGTTCCTTATCTATTGTCGAATACCTTCACAACGTGGGGGCTCCTTATTGGATTTCCCGTGTTAGCACCACTTGCGATAGCCGGTGCTTATCTCTTCATCATGATTATTCGACTTGTATTTGAATATTCGAATGCACTCGTTCACGTTGCTGAGAACACATCAAAGAGATAACTCTTATTTGAGCGCTGCGATATCAGCGTCAACCATCAACTCAGCGAGTTCTTTCCAATGAGTTGCAGCTTTCCAGCCAAGGGCTTTTTCCGCCTTTGATGGATCGCCAATGAGTGCATCTACCTCTGTTGGACGGATGTACTTCTTATCAGTCTCAACATGGTCTTGCCAATTAAGTCCTGCGCGCGAAAAGGCAGCCTCTGCAAAGTCCTTTACTGTGGCTCCTACACCGGTAGCAACAACGTAATCATCTGGCTTATCTTGTTGGAGCATTAGCCACATTGACTCGACATACTCTTTAGCAAATCCCCAGTCACGTACTGCGTCGAGGTTTCCAAGGAAGAGTTTGTCTTGCTTGCCGGCCTTGATTGCAGCAACTGCGCGAGTAATTTTGCGAGTAACAAATGTTTCACCGCGGCGAGGTGATTCGTGGTTAAAGAGAATGCCGTTAGTGGCATGCATTCCATATCCATCACGGTAATTAACCGTGCACCAGTAAGCCATCAACTTCGCTGCTGCATATGGTGACTGTGGTCTAAAGACTGAATTTTCATTCTGCGGTGGTGGAGTTGATCCGAAGAGCTCTGATGTCGATGCTTGGTAGAAACGGGTATCAATGTCTGCGCTGCGAATCGCTTCGAGTAATCCAACAGCGCCAACTGCATCAACTTGGCCTGTGTATTGCGGCATAGTGAATGAAACCTGCACATGTGATTGTGCGCCGAGGTTGTACACCTCAGTTGGTTTGATTTCACGAATAAGGTTGGTAAGTCCTACGCCATCAATAAGATCGCCGTAGTGCAAGAAAAGCTTTGGATTCTTCTCATGTGGATCCTGGTAGATGTGATCGATGCGTGAAGTATTAAAGGTGGAAGAGCGGCGAATCAAGCCATGAACTTCATATCCCTTGGCGAGCAAGAACTCTGCAAGGTATGAGCCATCTTGTCCGGTAACACCGGTGATTAAGGCAACTTTTCTACTCATCGACGTAACTCTCCCTTAAGTGCTGTGCTCTTGTACCAATCAACTGTTGATGCAATTCCATCACGAAGTGAAATCTTTGGTGCCCAACCTAGTGACTTTGCCTTAGAAACATCAAGAACTTTGCGTGGTGTTCCATCAGGTTTTGAACTATCCCAGGCGATTTCACCCTTAAAGCCAGCAATATCTGCCACAAGCTCTGCCAACTCTTTAATTGTCAGGTCTTCACCGGTACCGATATTGATATGTCCTGGCTCGTCATACTTTTCACCAAGGTGAAGTACGGCAGCGGCGAGATCATCAACATGTAAAAATTCGCGCTTTGGTGATCCAGTCCCCCACAGCGTCTCTTTCGCTGCACCATTTTCTGACGCTTCAACGAAGCGACGAATGAAGGCTGGGAGAACATGTGATCCTTGAAGTTCAAAGTTATCAAATGGACCGTAAAGATTTGTTGGCATCAATGAGATCCACTTGCGGCCGTACTCTTTTCTAAAGGATTTAATAAGTTCGATACCGGCAATTTTCGCAATCGCATATGCCGAATTTGTCTCTTCTAAGGGACCTGTAAGTAAATATTCTTCCTTGATTGGTTGCGCGCAATCACGAGGATAGATACATGAACTGCCAAGGAAAATAAATTTGTCAACGTTTGCAGCGTGAGCGGCCTCCATCAGGTTGCTCTGGATGCGCACGTTATCTGCTAAAAACTCAACGGGATAAGAATTATTTGCACCGATGCCGCCAACTTTTGCCGCGGCATCAATGACAAGTGTGGGCTTAACAGATGCGATAAATTCAAAGGTTGCATCGCGATCAAGCAGATCAACAACCTTGCGGCTTACAGGGATGACATCGTGCCCTGCGCCAACGTATGCGCGGACAATGGCAGATCCAGCAAGGCCTGTGCCTCCAGCAACAACGATGGTCATGGAGGTCAGTCTATCCAGCCTTACTTTGTGAATTCTGCAGCGAGTAATTCAGCGATTTGAGCAGTATTGAGCGCTGCACCTTTACGTAAATTATCGCCACAGAGAAAGAGATCGATCGACTTTGGATCATCAAGTGACTGTCGAACACGGCCTACCCAGGTCGGATCGGTTCCAACTACATCTGCAGGAGTTGGATATTGCTGCTTCTCAGGATTGTCATAGAGGTTCACGCCCTCTGCCTTGGCAAGAGCTGATTGTGCAGCTTTGCGAGTGACAACTTTTGAGAATGTTGCATGCACTGCAAGTGAGTGAGTTGTAATCACTGGTACGCGCACACAAGTCGCCGAAACCTTGAGTTTTGGCATTCCTAGAATTTTCCGTGACTCGTTGCGAACTTTAAGTTCTTCAGATGAATACCCTGCCTCTTTAAGCGAACCTGCCCAAGGAATCACATTCATTGCAAGTGGAGCTGGAAATGGACCAAGATCTTTTACTGCGCTGCGAACATCTTTTGCAACCGACCCTAAGTTCTTACCTGCAACTTTTGAGATCTGATCATGCAACGCATCGATTCCTGGTTGTCCCGCACCAGATGCTGCTTGGTATGAGGCAACAACAAGTTCTTTTAGACCGAACTTCTTATTGAGAGCACCCATCGCAACAATCATCGAGAGTGTGGTGCAGTTTGGATTTGAAATGATTCCCTTAGGGCGCTTCTTCACATCTTTTGGATTTACTTCAGGAACAACCAATGGGACTTTCTTATCCATGCGAAACGCACCCGAGTTATCAACGACAACAGCGCCACGCTTTGCTGCAATCGGTGCCCACTCGGCAGAGACCTCATCTGGAACATCAAACATTGCAATATCAATTCCATCAAATGCTTCAGGTGATAAGGCCACAACAGTAAGTTCTTCACCGCGGCAGACCAACTTCTTGCCTGCACTGCGCGCAGATGCGATTAAGCGAATCTCGCCGTAAACATTTTTGCGCGTACTTAAAATATCGAGCATCACTGTGCCGACAGCACCAGTTGCACCGACAACAGCCAGTGATGGCAACTTCTTCTTAGATTTAGATTTTTTAAGTGTCATCGACCTGTTCCTCCATATACAACCGCTTCTACTTGGTCAGCATCGAGCTGGAAAGCAGTGTGGGCTGCCTTTGTTGCACGCTCAAGATCTGCCTCACGAACGATAATTGAGATGCGAATTTCAGAGGTCGAGATCATTTCAATATTGACGCCAGCATCAGCCATTGCAGCAAAGAATGTCGCAGTTACGCCAGGGTTTGAACGCATTCCCGCACCGACGAGTGAGAGCTTTCCGATGGTGTCATCGTAGAGAATTGATGCGAAACCAACTTCTCCTTGAATTCGCTGCAATACAGCGGTGCCATCTGATCCTTCGGCCTTTGGCAATGTAAATGAGATATCTGTAAGACCCGTTGCCGCTGCAGAAACGTTCTGCACAATCATGTCAATGTTGATGTCTGCATCTGCAATTGCTTGGAAGATGCGCGCTGCAACACCGGTGCGATCTGGAACACCCACGATGGTGATCTTTGCTTCGGACTTGTCGTGTGCAACGCCCGAGATGATTGCTTGTTCCATGATGCCTCCTTCAGGGTGATTAGCAACCACCCAGGTTCCTTCGTTAGGTGAAAATGATGAACGTACGTGAATCGGTAAGTCATAACGTCGCGCATACTCAACGCAACGCAGGTGAAGAACTTTCGCACCTGCTGCTGCAAGTTCGAGCATCTCTTCATATGTGACAGTCTTTAATTTACGAGCCGCTGGTACAACGCGTGGGTCTGCGCTAAAAACGCCATCGACATCTGTGTAAATTTCACAGACATCTGCTTCCAGTGCTGCTGCGAGCGCGACTGCAGTTGTATCTGAACCTCCGCGTCCTAGCGTTGTGATGTCTTTGGTATCTTGAGAAATTCCTTGAAATCCTGCAACGATTGCAATTGCGCCTTCATCGATTGCTTCGCGGATACGCCCTGGTGTCACATCAATAATGCGAGCCTTACCGTGCACCGAGTTTGTGATAACTCCGGCTTGGCTTCCAGTAAATGATCGCGCTTCAAAACCAAGATTGTTAATTGCCATCGCAAGGAGGGCCATCGAGATTCGCTCACCGGCTGTCAACAACATATCTAGTTCGCGCCCCTGTGGAATCGGAGTCACCGCATTCGCTAATTCAATTAACTCATCGGTGGTATCGCCCATCGCGCTGACAACAACGACAACTTGGTTGCCCGCCTTCTTGGAGGCGACGATGCGAGCGGCAACGCGCTTCATCCCCTCGGCATCTGCTACCGAGGATCCGCCATATTTCTGAACGATGAGTCCCATACAGATAAGTGTGAACCATCGCCATCGAGGCGGGCTACCCAAATTACTGAAATTTCACATAATGAGACGGCAAGCATCTCAAGGAATGAGAAAGTTAACCTTCTACGTTACGGCGCCCCTCAAAGGCGCGACCCAGGGTTACCTCATCGGCATATTCGAGATCGCCACCGACCGGCAATCCGCTGGCAAGACGCGAGACGTTCAGCCCCATCGGCTTAATCAGGCGAGCGAGATATGTCGCTGTTGCTTCACCTTCAAGGTTTGGATCCGTTGCCAAGATGACTTCGGTGATCTTTGAATCTGCAAGGCGCGTCATTAACTCACGGATGCGAAGCTGATCTGGGCCAATGCCATCGATGGGGCTGATTGCGCCACCGAGCACGTGATACTTCCCGCGAAATTCGCGTGTGCGTTCGATTGCAATGACATCTTTACTCTCTTCAACAACACAAATTTGTGATGGGTCACGCCGCGGATCACGGCAGATTCGACATTCATCTTCTTCTGAAACGTTGCCGCATTGCACACAGAACTTGACACGTTCTTTTACGGTGCGAATTGCATCAACGAGCGCGTGCGCTGTCTCGTTTTCGCTCTGCAGAATATGGAAGGCGATGCGTTGAGCTGACTTTGGGCCAACACCAGGAAGGCGACCGAGAGCATCAATTAAATCTTGGATCGCACCTTCGTACATTCCTGATGTCATTTATTTGCTTTTCTTATCTGTAATAACCGTCGCACCAAGTTCGGCGGCTAGCAGCGCAGCACCACTGAGCAAAGTTTTATCTGTCGGTGCTTCATCGGTACGGACAGCACGCGAGACAGGGTTGCTGTTGATATCAATCGATGGATCAACAACTGCCTCAATCTTTCGATCAAGTCCAGTGACATCGATAAAGGCCTGACGGAGAATCTCATCTGACTCAGAGCGGATAAATGAATCGCGCGCACCAGGGTTTGCAATCGCGATTGTGATGATCTTGTCATCGAGTGCTAAGACTTGTGCGCTTGCGCTTAACAGTGACCATGTCAGGCGGCGGCGCTTCTTCACATTCTCAATAACTTCAGGCCACATACGACGCAACGCACCGATATCAAGTGAATCAACTGGAGTTGCAGCCTGCTTCTTAATCTCTTGTACAACTTCCTTTACTTCTACAGCTGCTTCGACCTTTTTTTCAACGACAGAAGGTGCAGCAACTTTCTCTGCAACAGGTGCAGGTGCTGCAGCCGGTGCTGACGACGTTGCCATTCCTTGTACGCGCTCAAGTCTTTCAAGGCGTGCAAGTAGCCCAGAATCACCAGAATCACCCATCGGAAGCAAGATGCGTCCGCAGATAAGTTCAAGAATTAAGCGAGGCGCAGTCGCACCGCGCATCTGCGTGAGGCCCTCTGCCGCGATATCTGCTGCGCGCGAAAGCGTTGCAGCGCCAAGGTTTTTCGCCTGCGTCACCATTCGCTCAAGTTGATCCTCAGGAATCTCGCGCAGAATTGAATTCGCTTGCGTTGCAGCCAATGCGTCAACAATCATCAGATCGCGCAGACGCTCAAGTAGATCACTAGTAAAGCGACGTGGATCGTGCCCTGATTCAATAACGCGATCAACAGTCTTAAATAGCGTTGCACCATCACGGGCAGCTAGTGCGTCAATAGCATCATCTAAAAGTGCACCATCAGTAAATCCAAGAAGTTGAATTGCAATTTCATAGCTGACTCCATCAGGGCCCGCACCTGCCAATAACTGGCCCAAAACGCTGAGCGCATCACGCACAGATCCACCGCTGGCACGGACAACAAGTGGGATCACGCCTTTTGCGACTTTAACGCCTTCTTGCGTGCAGATCTTTTCGAGATGCTCACCAAGGATTCCAGGTGGAACTAAACGAAATGGATAGTGATGAGTACGTGAGCGAATTGTTGAAATTAACTTCTCTGGCTCAGTTGTTGCAAAAATAAAGATGACGTGTGGAGGTGGTTCTTCAACAACTTTGAGAAGCGCGTTCGCTGCTCCTGGCCCAAGTTGGTGAGCTTCGTCAATAATATAAATTTTGTACTTACTTTGAACTGGTGCAAAGAATGCTTTATCGCGAAGATCGCGCGCATCATCAACTAAACCATGCGTTGCTGCATCAAGTTCAATAACATCAAGTGATCCCGGACCGTTTGCGACCAAATCTTTACATGATTGACACTCACCGCACGGATTCGGTGTTGGGCCTTTTTCACAATTAAGTGAGCGCGCCATAATGCGAGCGCTAGAAGTTTTTCCGCAACCGCGTGGACCACTAAATAAATATGCGTGATGCGTGCGACCAGATTCAAGTGCATTTGATAAAGGAACCGTGACATGTTCTTGCCCGATGACATCTGCAAATACTGAAGGGCGATACTTGCGATATAGCGCTAGTGACATCGTCTCCCCTACTCGTCTCTGCTGATCGTGGTCTGGCGGTTGATTCTAAAGATTAAAGGGACCCTCCGCGCACCCATCAGAGCACGCCTACCCTTGCTGTATTCCTACCCTGGGGGAGTTCAGCGCGGTAATGCCGCGCGGAGGATCTGGTGAAATCATACTGAGTGCGGCGATACCCTTAGCACGCTCATTTGGAGGATTCGCATAGCGGCCGAGTGCGCACGCTTGGAAAG
>WLHB01000013.1 GCA_009702965.1 Actinomycetota bacterium
AGTCATCAAAAAAATAGTGCCGATGTCACGCTACATTTGATTCAAGTAGAAGATGCGCGGGCCTTCGGATGTGTTCCAACGGATGAGAATGACCGCGTTATTGAATTCCTAGAAAAGATGGAGCATCCAGTAACCAATTGGATCAACGCCGGCTGTTATGTTTTCAATCGTGGCGTCATTGATGCAATTCCTCTCGGAATCGTCACTTCAGTGGAGCGAGAAACTTTTCCTGGGTTGATTCAGGCAGAGCGGCGCGTATTCGGATACAAGGAAAATGCCTACTGGCTTGATATTGGAACTCCGAGTGCACTCTTTAAAGCATCGCGTGATCGCATCAAAGGAGACTTTGTCGCGAGCCCAACCGCACGCATTGATGCAACGGCCACACTCACGGGTGGAACCTCGATTGGAGAGAAGGCAACTATCCAAGCGGGGGCAATCCTTGATAATTGCATCGTCTCTGAAGGTGCCGTGGTGGCAGAGGGCGCGCAACTATCTCGGTGTTTTCTGGCACCAGGTGCGATCGTTGACTCTGATCTCACCCTGCGCGATCACTATGTATCTGGCGATAAGAGCGCTTCGATCACTTTTCTTTAATTTTTTTTAAATGGCAAAAATTGTCGATTTTTGGCCCATTTACGCTCATAAAGATGGGCAAATCAGAGAATTTCAACTCTCGACCTGTCCTCTGGGAGTTGACAGAAAGGGATTACACGCGTGTAATTCATTCCTAGCAAGCCCGAATTCCACTCTGGAGCGGGCCCTAATGTCTTGAGGAGATTAGCTCATGCCAATCCGCCCAGAAGCACAATCAACTGGCAAGCCATCAGCCCCCACTGCTGGACCGACTATTCAACTAGCAACCGGTGAGAATATTGAACTCTCCTGGCAGGAACGTGCACTCTGTGCACAGACAGATCCTGAAGCATTCTTTCCTGAAAAGGGTGGTTCCACCCGTGAAGCAAAGCGCGTCTGTCTCTCATGCGATGTTCGTCAAGAATGTCTTGAGTACGCACTCGCACACGATGAGCGCTTTGGAATTTGGGGCGGACTCTCCGAACGTGAGCGCCGTCGTTTGAAGCGTCGCCCAGCGTAGGAGATGTCTGTGCATCGCGTCAGCGCGATACTTGTTGTTCACGATGGAGCAACATGGTTACCAGAAGTTGTGGCTTCTCTTGCATCGCAGAGCAGAACAATTGATCAGTTAATTGCTGTTGATACTGGCTCTACTGATTCTTCTGCAAAGTTGCTTAAAGGTGCGCGCATACCAATAATTTCTATGCCGCGCGAAACTGGATTTGGTGCCGCCGTTGCTTCCGCTGTTGAGAAGTTACCGCCACGAGCCGTCAATGAATGGCTTTGGATAATTCATGATGATTGCGCGCCAACACCTGGCGCGCTCGCAGCGCTTTTGGCAGCAGTAGAAGACCGGCCACAAGTTGTTATGGCAGGGCCAAAACTTTTAGGTTGGCATGATCGAACACACCTTCTTGAAATTGGCGTGAGCATTGCAACTAATGGTTCACGGTGGACAGGATTAGAAGAATCAGAGTACGACCAAGGACAGCACGATGGAGTCGCTGATGTCTTGGCTGTAAGTACTGCAGGTGCGCTGATTCGCAGAGATGTATTTGAAGATCTTGGCGGATTTGATCAGAATCTAGAACTCTTTCGTGACGATGTAGATTTTGGCTGGCGTGTACACGCCGCCGGTCACAGCGTTGTCGTAGTTACGGATGCCGTGGCCTATCACGCACAGGCTTCAGCAACCGAACGCCGAACCATTGATGTGAAAGGCGCTCTGCTGCATCGCCCACTGCTCCTTGATCGCCAGAATGCCGCCTATGTTCTCCTGGCAAATGCATCATGGTGGCTACTCCCACTGCTGGCCATCCAATTGTTTACATCTGCACTACTTCGAGCCATCGGTTATCTTTTTGCAAAACTACCTGGATATGCCGGAGATGAAATTCTTGCAATTGCAAATCTACTTATCAAGCCTGGTGAATTGATAAAAGCACGCAAGGATCGCAAAGCCACACGCTTAGTTTCAGCTCAAGTAGTTTCACAATTCATTCCTTCGCGCGCACGGCAATTGCGCCTTGCATTAGAACGTTCACGCGCTGCCATCGGTGATTTTGTTTTAAAACCAACGCAAAAAACTGAGATCGATGAATCACTTCTTGATTTGCCTACCGAAAGTGAATTAGATGAAGAAGATTTATTAGAGCCAGTCGTCACGCGAAATTGGAGTAATCTTTTCAAGAGACCATTTGTGGTTGCCATCATCTTCCTTACGCTCTTGACGCTGATCTGGTCTCGAAATCGAATTGGGGCAGTCTCAGGTGGCGCCCTTGCGCCTTCTCCTGAGAGAGCAATCGATCTCTGGAACTTCTATTTTGCTCCATGGCATGAAGTGGGATTGGGTAGTAGTAGCGCGTCCCCGCTCTGGATTCCTCTCATTGCGCTGGGTTCACTGATCACTTTTGGAAATGTCGCGATCTTCATCTCACTCTTCTTTACAGCAGCACCCATCCTGCTTTTTCTCTCGATTCATCGTCTGCTTAAGAAATTGAGTAGTAACACCTTTATCACCGCATGCGCAGCATTTCTTTATGCCATCTCACCCGTTGCAATATCGGCGATAAATTCCGGGAGAATTGGTCTGCTCGTTCTGATGATTACGACTCCGTTCTTGGTAGAGCGAGTATTCGCGTGGCAGAGAATTGAGACATTTACAATTCGAGCTCTGGCTGGGCTATCGCTCACACTTTCATTCATCTTCGCTTTTGCACCAGCGTTTCTCGTTCCACTCATCGCCTTTAGCTGTGCCGCCATTACTGCCGATGTACTTTCAATGAGAGTCACTGGTGATAAAAAACTTTTCTTCATTAGACTTCGCAGGCGCCTGACTCTTGCTTGTGCTCCAATTTTGCTTACAGTTCCTTGGAGCCTAGAACTCTTAAGTTCCCCACGAACAATCCTTCTGGATATTGGTTTACTTACTTCAGGGGGAGGAGCAAATCTCTCTTTCTTGGCAAATCCAGGTGGAGCCGGATCGCTACCGTGGTGGCTGCTCAGCCCTGTAACACTTATTCTCCTCTTCGCACTTTTTGCAACTCATCGAGTGCGTCAGGTGGCATCAGTCGGCGGTCTTCTCCTTATTCTTGCAACACTTTTTGCAACGCTCTCGATTGCCGGTAAAGGAACCAATACTCCTAACACTGTATACACAGGAGTGTTTATTGCGCTGGCAACGCTAGCTGCCATCTATGCAGCCGTTGTAATTCTCGATGGAGTAAGAGAACGTTTAATTAACACTCATGTTAATTACCGCCACCTCGCTGCATCTGGTTTAGTCATTGTTTCGATTGCATATGGTCTTGGTGCATCTACATGGATTGCAACTCGCGCTCCCGAAGCACCGTTGCAATCTGCCCAAGGTGAAGTTCTCCCACCATTTCTCGCGATTGAAAGTCAATCTAAGACTCTTGTGATTCGTGAGCGCCTGATTGAATCCACCCCCGCATTGAATTACTTCATCGCTCGCGGTGGAGATATATCTTTAGGTGAAGCCGATGTTGCTCCTGCGGAAAAATCTGAAATTGCTTTGGCAGTTACTGGACTTGCCGATGGAAGTGGAATTACAAGTAGTAAAACTCTTGGAAGTTTTGGCATCACCTATGTTTTTCTTAAAGCACCTTCGCAGGGAACGCTGGCACAGACCATTGATGGAATCGGAGGGTTTACACGGGCATCTTCAACGAGCGCTGGCATAGTGTGGAAAGTCGCCGGTGCAACCGGAAATTTAGTTCTCACCGATGCAAGTGGAAAGTCATCCCAACTTCGCCCTACTGCCAACATTGATGAATACATGGTCCCGACTCCGGGCGTTGTTACTCTCACGCAAAGTTACAGTCGAAGCTGGTATCTCGTTCAAGATGGAAAGCGACTCACTCGAATAAAGAACGAACTTTCTCTCCCACAGTTCTCTGTAGAGACTCCAGGGGTTGTTCTCCTTATCCAAGATGGCTCTGTCAGACGTGGCTGGATCTCACTCCAATTCCTCTTCCTACTCACAGCGCTCATATTTGCAGCACCGAGTGGAAGACGTAAGAGTGAAATTTCTGATCGGGAGCTCTCATGAGATTTAAACGCCCGATAGTTATCGCAGCCATTATTTCTGCCACTCTCATCCTAGGGAATGTGAACCAGGGCAGTGTCACGAATTCAGCTTTCTCAGAGAGCTATCCACCTGTGGTCTGCCCTGCAACTCCTTCAGGAGAAACCAGTGCAATTTCAGTTCCATCAACTCAAACAGGTTCACGTATTTTGGGTAAGAACTCAAATGTATTCAAACCCACTCGAACGCTTCGGCTGCAGCAAGGTAGTAGTCCGACAATTCTCGATACAAAGAACTTCACATCACCTGTCTGGCAAATCAAGAGAGGGGTGTGGGCGGGTGCAACAATTTGCTCAGCACCCTCGTCCTCACAGTGGTTTGTTGGGGGAAATGCTGATGTGACAAGTAAAGGAAAACTCATTCTGATCAATAGCGGATTGAGTGAAGCAATTATCGATCTTCGAATGTGGAGTGAATCTGGAGTTCGTCCTGCGCGTGTTATTACCCTCAAAGCAAATTCATCTCTTGTGCAGAATTTGGGCGCTTTAGATCCAGGATCAAAGAAGATTGCACTACACGTTGCACCTCGTTCAGGTCGAGTAAATGCATTTCTGATTGATGAACGCGGGCGCGGATTGCGCGCACTTGGCGGCGACGTTGTGAATGCAACTATTGAACCAAGTCAAGAGATTGTTATTCCTGCTATCCCTCAGATGAATCGGTCGGGTAGTGCCCTTGGCCACACGCTCCGACTTTTAGCCCCTGGTGATCTTCCTGCTCAAATTTCCGTTGAATTAATCTCTGCAAAGGGCTCATTCACTCCAGTGGGATTAAACGATCGCACTATTCAGCCAGGGATAGTCACCGAGTTTGATCTTGATCTCCAGCTACCGCCAAGTACCTTTGCCCTGAAAATTTCTTCGGATAGACCGATTCTAGGATCTGTCTACTCCTCCACATTCGCTGAAGGAAAATCAGACTTTCTGTGGAGTACGGCAACGAGTCCAATAACTGAGTACTCATTGGCTGTAAGTGGGCTAGCCCCTGTGCTCTCTTTTGTGGGGGAGCGAGTCTCCATTTCACTCACAGTTCGCTATACAAATAAGAAAGAGAAGAACTTTGAAATCAAGGGAGAGGAAATTGCGACCTTTAGAGTCCCAGCGAATGCGCGCGCTGTGATTTTTAATAAAGTTTCTGCAAATACCTATGGAGGAGCCCTTGTTTCCACCCAAAGTGGTTACGGCTTCTTCCCATTAATTCCTGGTAGCCAACTGACTCGCGCCCTACTTCCAAGCCAAAACATTCGTGTCTTAAATCCGTAGCCAACACGCGAACCACTAACCTTTACGTATGTCATCACCAAGTAGGACGGGCAGAGGATGCTCGCGCGCGACCTGTCGCGCAATGGCTACGATGACCCTGACCTATATCTACGCCGACTCAACTGCCGTACTCGGCCCACTTGCGACTTTCGCTGAACCGCACGCTTATGATCTCTGTGAATTCCATGCTCGAAAGTTAACTGTTCCCAATGGTTGGAACGTTCTTAAAGAAGAGATTTCATCTGCAGGATCTGGTCCTACCGATGATGACCTCATGGCGATTGCAGATGCCGTTCGTGAAGCTGCCGCGTCGCTTCCAGAGGTAAACGAAGATCGTACGCAACGTATGCATCAATCAGCACAGATCGGTGCACGTCGTGGCCATCTTCGTGCCGTCCCGAATTAAAAGTATTTCTCGTGTCAATTTTTAAAGCATACGATATTCGCGGACTTGTTGATGATGAGATTACCGCTGACTTCTGTTTTGCAACTGGTGTAGCACTTGCACGCTTTCTTAAAGGTGAACGTGAGCCTGGGACGGTGCTCATAGGCGAAGATATGCGCCCGTCATCTCCGGTATTTGCTTCCGCTTTCTCCGCCGGAGTTACATCCCAAGGATTAGATGTCATCAGAATTGGCCTCGCCTCGACAGACATGCTCTATTTCGCTTCAGGCAAATTAAATATGCCGGGAGCGATGTTTACTGCAAGTCATAATCCTGCTGAATACAACGGTATTAAGTTATGTCTAAGCGGTGCCAGACCTATCGGTCGTGAATCTGGACTTTTGCTTATCGAAAGATTTGTGGAAGAGGGTTCACCTCTCGGGCTAGGAACGGTCGGGGTCGAAAAGAATCAGAACATGCTTGATGAATATGTGAATCACTTGCTCACGCTTGTTGATCTCACAGAGATGCGCCGATTAAAAGTTGTCATCGATGCGGGAAATGGGATGGCAGGATTCACTGCCCCGGCTGTCTTTGCCCGCCTCAATGCAGAAGTTATTGAGATGTATTTTGAACTCGATGGAAGCTTTCCCAACCATGAAGCGAACCCCATTGATCCTAAGAACTTGAAGGATCTTTCTCGTGCAGTCAAGGAGCACAAGGCCGATATCGGTCTAGCCTTTGATGGCGATGCTGATCGATGCTTCTTAGTCGATGAACGGGGCGAACTTGTAAATCCTTCAGCCCTCACAGCCCTGATTGCTGATCGTGAACTTGCAAAAAATCCTGGTGCCAGCATTATCTATAACCTCATCTCATCGCGTAGTGTCAAAGAAGTTGTTGAAGAAAATGGTGGAACAGCGATTAGATCTCGCGTAGGCCATTCCTATATCAAAAAACTTATGGCAGAAAGTGGAGCAGTATTCGGAGGAGAACACTCCGGTCACTTCTATTTCAAAGATTTTTGGCGGGCAGACTCTGGCATGCTTGCAGCCCTTCATGCACTTGCCGCTCTCTCTCAAACTGATAAAAAATTGAGCAACATGCTTCAAAGTTATAATCGCTATGCATCAAGTGGTGAAATTAATTCAGTGGTTGAGGATGCAGTGGCTGTCATGTCTGCAATTGAGTCTCATTACGCCCCTATGAATGGGATCACAGTGGATCACTTAGATGGACTGACTGTAGAGAGTGCGGATTGGTGGTTTAACGTAAGGGCATCAAACACTGAACCTCTACTGAGGCTCAACGTTGAGGCGACCACCGAATCGCTTATGCATGAAATTCGTGGACAGGCACTCGCGCTTATAGGTGGCAAGTAGCCTTCTTTGCCAGTAATCTTGGCTCACAGCAACCTAGCAAGTAGAGCCCTACGCCTTAGGTAAGCACTTAATCACCTACCGTGTAGAGGAGAATAGTTATGACTACGACAGAAACAACACCCAAGCATGACATTGCAGATGCATCCCTAGCAGCAGAGGGTCGCAAGCGCATCGAATGGGCAGAACGCAACATGCCAGTACTCGCTCAAATCAGAGAGCGTTTTGAAAAATCACAACCTTTTGCTGGAGTTCGTATCTCAGCATGTATGCACGTCACTACCGAGACCGCAAACTTGATGCGTGTTCTTAAGGCAGGCGGAGCGGAAATCGCACTCTGTGCATCAAATCCATTATCGACACAAGATGACACCGCTGCAGCACTTGTACATGAATACGGCATCTCTGTTTTCGCGCGTAACTCTGTAGATCGTGAAGGTTATTACTCTCACATCAATGCAGCCCTCGATATCGAGCCACATCAAGTCTTTGATGATGGTTGCGATCTTGTAAACACATTGCACACCACTCGTCGCGAACTTCTGCCAACAATCACTGGTGGATGCGAAGAGACCACAACTGGAGTTATTCGTCTCAACCAGATGGCAAAAGATGGCGCACTGACATTCCCAATGATCGCTGTTAACGACACCGATACAAAGCATATGTTTGATAACCGTTACGGAACCGGACAGTCAACTCTCGACGCTGTATTCCGTGCGACAAATTACCTACTTGCAGGACGAGTAGTTGTTGTTGCTGGATTTGGATACTGCGGAAAAGGCGTTGCAGAGCGCGCAAAGGGTATGGGCGCTGATGTAGTTGTCACAGAGATCGACCCAACTAAGGCACTCGATGCAATGATGCAAGGATTCCGCGTCATGCCAATGCTCGATGCTGCAAAAATTGGAGATGTCTTTATTACTGTTACAGGTAATCGTGATGTACTCCGTGATGAGCACTTTGCCGTCATGAAAGATGGCGCAATCATGGCTAACTCCGGTCACTTTGATATCGAAATTGATGTGGCTTGGCTAGAGCAGAATTCAAAGACTAAGAATGCAAAGATGCGTCATCAGACAGATGAGTACGTTCTTGCAGACGGGCGCCGCCTACTGCTTCTTGCAGAAGGTCGCTTGGTAAACCTTGGCGCTGCAGAAGGCCACCCTGCGTCAGTAATGGATATGTCATTTTCTGATCAGGCACTCACCGCTGAATATCTTGTTAAGGAAGCAAAGAACCTCAAGGCTGGTGTTCACATGGTTCCTGAATATATTGATAAAGAAGTTGCATCACTCAAGCTCATCAGCATGGGTGGTCGTATTGATGTGCTCACACCAGCTCAAGATATGTATTTGAACTCTTGGGAGCACGGTAGCTAATGACCTTAGTCATGGTCGTCGATGACGACCAGGATCTAGCGGAGATGCTCGGCATCGTTTTAACCGGTGCCGGCATCGACGTAGATCTCGTCAGTCGTGGGGACGAGGTCATGGATGTTTTTCGAAGCAATCCACCTGACCTTGTTCTCCTTGATGTGATGTTGCCAGGTTTAGATGGTGTAGAAGTTTGTAAATTAATTAGAGCAGAATCAATGGTTCCGATTGTGATGCTCAGCGCTAAGGGAGATACCCAAGATATCGTCGCCGGGCTTGAAGCAGGCGCTGATGATTACATGGTCAAGCCCTTCAAGCACCCTTCTGAGTTGATTGCACGTATCCGTACGCGATTGCGTCGTACCAATGCTGATCTTAAGGATGTGCTCACGATTGGCGATTTAGCAATAGATGTCACGGCGCATGAAGTAAAGCGTGGAATGAAATTAATCGCACTCACGCGTCTCGAGTTTGATCTTCTTGTTGCACTCGCAAAAGAACCGGGACGTGTCTTCACCCGTGATTCTCTTCTGAGTGAAGTATGGGGATATCGACATTCCACTGACACGCGACTTGTGAATGTCCATGTACAACGTTTACGTTCGAAGGTAGAGCACGATCCAGAAAATCCACGAATTGTCACAACCGTTCGAGGAGTTGGATATAAAGCTGGAGTAACGGACGAATCCTGATGAGGCCACAACTTTCGCCTCTTTCACAATCGTTGGCTGCAAAAGTTATTCTCTCCACAGTACTTCTCTCGCTGGTCGTTGTCTGGCTCACCGGGTCAGCTCTGTACTCGCAACTCTCAGATGGAATCAAGAAGGTAAGCCTAGAATCATCATTGGCCGATGCTCGCTCTGTCTTTTTCAGCACCCAGTACCAACTGCTATTGGTTGACGGTAAATCAAATGAGACCATAAAAAAGAGCGTCGATGAGATTATCTCAACCTCTATCAACACAGGTACAACCGAAGGTGCACGAGAACTCATTTTGTTAAAAGTTTATACTAAGGGTGAGTTATCGAAAATTGGCCAAAAACCAAATTACAGTTTTGCCTCTAATGGTCTGCTCTCATCAACAGTGCCCCAGGATTTAAGAGAAGAGATCGCCACATCTGAAAGTCTCGCTCATCGCTTTGCTCCTCTTACTTATCGCGCAGGAATAACAATTGATGCGCTCTATGTTGGTCAGCGAATCACGATTCCAGCATCCGGTGAATACGAAATGTTTCTGGTCTTTACCCTAGTAAATCAAGGAGCAACGCTCGATCTAGTCCAGAATTCATTATTCTTAACAGGCGTAGTTTTGCTTCTACTTATCGGTTTAATCACATACCTTGTAGTGCGCCAAGTCGTCCGCCCTGTCAGAGATGCCGCCCGTGTAGCAAGCCTTTTTACAGAAGGAGATTTCACCCAGCGCTTAAAGATAAAGAGCAATGATGAAATCGCAACTCTCGGAACAGCCTTTAATGAAATGGCGGCTTCCATTGAGGCGCAAATTGGGCGACTTGAGAATCTCTCAAAGGTGCAACAACGATTTGTTTCTGATGTTTCACATGAATTGCGCACGCCCCTTACGACATTGCGTATGGCATCAGATGTTATCTATGCGCAGCGAGATGACTTTGATCCCGTTATCGCTCGCAGCGCTGAGTTGCTGATTGCGCAGATCGATCGTTTCGAAAAACTGCTGCAGGAATTACTTGAGGTGAGCCGATTTGATGCTGAGGTTGCCGTGCTTGAACCTACAGATTTCGATCTCACCGCACTGGTTCGCCGATGTGTTGCAGACCTTGGCGTGAATCTAGAGGGAAATGATTCTCAAATATCCTTTGCCGTACCTTCCTACCCGGTACATATCCGAGCAGATTTTCGACGCGTTGAACGCATTATGCGAAATCTCATCTCAAATGCTCTTGATCACTCAGATGGAAAACCAATTGAGATTGAGTGCGTTGAAACAGGAACCGATGTTGCAATCAGCGTCCGTGATCATGGAGAGGGAATGGAGCCAGCATCGCTCACGCGCGTCTTCGATCGATTCTGGCGCGCTGATCCATCTCGCGCCCGAACTCGAGGGGGTACCGGACTCGGTCTCTCAATTGCACTCGAGGATGCTCGCCTTCACAACGGAGAACTCGATGCGTGGGGCGCAGTTGGCGATGGCGCAAATTTTGTTCTGACTCTTCCCCGCATTGCAGGTAACCAGATTGTGGCACGCCCACTTCCGGTCAATCCACATAGACGGGTCCAGTAGAAAAGAAATAACAACTAAGGAAGCACAATGATCTGTGATCTCCTTTTCAGCGCTATCAGAGATAATTTTCCCTTCACGTTGTTTAGGCTGTCGACAACTTGGAATAAAAATTTGCTCAACATGTCGAGCCATGTGGCACCCACATATCTATCGCACCCAAGTTACTTCTCGCGTGAACACTTTTCCCGTCTACTCGGCTGTCGAGTATTCAAGCGTTGCTGCACGGGTTCTTCTCAGCTCAAAGGAATCTGGATTATCAGATGCGGATCAACTCATCGCGCAAGCCTTAACTCACAGTCTTAGTTATTTGTATGGGGAGATTGGAATCGCAGATCTTGTTCCTGTTCCCTCAAGAAAGATGGCCACTCGAAGACGCGGGAGAGATTTTATTTCTGCACACACTGCCGTACTAGCAAAGAGTCATGTCGTATCGGGTGCTCCGACAAGACCGCTTTTGCGCCACATACGTTCGGTGAAAGATCAATCGTCATTAAACGCCAAAGAGAGGCAGAGCAATCTGGATGGTTCACTCGAATGTATGAAAAAGGCAGAATGGGCAGGTATCCCTGTAATCATTGTCGATGATGTGATCACGACGGGGGCGACCCTGCGAGAGGCGGGAAGGGCCCTGCATGCGGGGGGATTTACCGTCATTGGCGCCGTTACTGCCTGCGTGGCAAAACCCCTACGATATAGCCAGTGAAACAGGGGAGACCCTGCATCAGTAGAACCCATACATCAGTAGTAAGGGTGGGCAAGCTCAGCGGAGTCCGAATTCCTTGAAAGGTTTGTGATGTCAAAGATACTCGATCGCCTCATGCGTGCAGGTGAAGGAAAGATTCTTCGCCAACTTACAAAAATTGCCGCCGAGGTTAATTCTTTTGAATCAGCGATCGTCCCATTAAGCGATGAAGCCTTACGCGCTAAGACCCAAGAGTTCAAATCACGCCTTGAAAAGGGCGAAGATTTAGATGACCTTCTTCCAGAAGCATTTGCAGTCGTTCGCGAAGCGGCAAAGCGCACTCTCGGCCAACGTCATTACGATGTTCAACTCATGGGTGGCGCTGCGATGCATATGGGAAACATTGCAGAAATGCGTACCGGAGAAGGAAAGACTCTCGTTGCAACACTGCCGTCATATCTCAATGCTCTTGCTGGAAAAGGCGTTCACGTCGTTACTACAAACGATTACCTCGCAGAGCGAGATAGCGAATGGATGGGCCGTATCCATCGGTTCCTTGGCTTAAGCGTTGGAGTAATTGTTAACAGCATGTCACCTACAGAGCGTCGTGCCGCCTATAACTGCGATGTTACATATGGAACAAATAATGAATTTGGCTTTGATTACCTTCGCGACAATATGGCCTGGAGCCTAGAAGATTGTGTCCAGCGAGATCACTTCTTTGCAGTAGTCGATGAAGTGGACTCAATTCTTATCGATGAAGCGCGTACACCTCTGATCATTAGCGGCCCAGCCGATAAGGCCACCAAGTGGTACGTTGAATTTGCCAATATCTGTAATCAACTCACACGCAATACACACTATGAAGTTGATGAGAAGAAAAAGACCGTTGCAGTTCTTGAAGCAGGTGTTACCAAGGTAGAACAGCTGTTAGGTATCGAAAACCTCTATGAGGCAGCAAATACAACTCTCATCGGCTATCTCAATAACTCTGTTCGTGCGAAAGAGCTTTTCAAGCGCGATAAAGACTATGTTGTGATGAACGGTGAGCTACTTATCGTTGATGAACACACAGGTCGCATGCTCTCTGGTCGTCGATATAGCGATGGGCTACACCAGGCACTTGAGGCGAAAGAGCGAATTGAAATCCAAGACGAGAATCAAACCTTGGCAACAATTACTCTTCAGAATTACTTCCGTCTCTATTCAAAGCTTTCCGGAATGACCGGTACTGCAATGACCGAGGCATCAGAATTCCACCAGATTTACAAGCTAGGTGTAGTACCAATTCCCACAAATCGCCCAATGCTCAGAGATGATGCCGCGGATCTTGTCTATAAAACAGAGGCAGGTAAATTCCTAGCCGTTGCGAAAGATATTGTTGAACGTCACCGCAAAGGTCAGCCAGTTCTCGTTGGAACTGTCAGCGTTGAAAAGTCTGAAGAACTATCGGCAGTGTTAAAGAAAAATGGCATTCCTCACGAAGTACTTAACGCTAAGCATCACGAGCGAGAAGCGCTCATCATTGCTCGAGCAGGAGTTAAGGGTGCTGTTACGGTAGCGACAAATATGGCCGGTCGCGGAACAGATATTATGCTCGGCGGAAACCCAGAATTCATGGCCGACTTCGAATTACAGCGTCGTGGAATCTCTCCAGTAGATAACGCGGCTGAGTATGAAGCGGCATGGCCAGGAGAGCTTGCAAAACAAAAAGCAGCAGTAGCAACAGGACACGAAGAAGTTGTTGCACTCGGCGGGCTCTATGTGCTCGGCACCGAACGTCACGAATCACGACGTATCGATAACCAGTTGCGTGGACGATCTGGTCGCCAAGGTGACCCAGGAGAGTCTCGCTTCTATCTCTCCCTACAAGATGATTTGATGCGTCGATTCAATTCAGGAATGGTGGAGCGTTTTCTCTCTGCTGCAGGCTTGCCAGAAGATGAGCCAATTGAATCAAAGATGGTGAGCAATGCCATTAAGTCCGCCCAGACCCAAGTCGAAGCGCAAAACTTTGAGATCCGCAAAAATGTTCTTAAATACGATGATGTCATGAATCGCCAACGTGGCGTTATTTATAGCGAACGTCGCCTTGTTCTCGAAGGTGAAGATATCTCGACTCAAGTGGGCGAATTCTTAGCGGATACGATTCAAGCCTATGTTGCTGCTGAGACAGCAGAGGGATATTCAGAAGATTGGGATCTCGCAAAATTGTGGACCGCTCTCAAGTTGATCTATCCGATCACACTCACTGTTGAAGGCTTGATTGCTGAAGTGGGAAGCGCCGATGGTCTCGATGGCGAGTTCCTTACTGCAAGAATTCTTGAAGATGCGCAAGCAGCGTATAGAAAGCGTGAAGCAGAACTTGGCGTTGAAGTCATGCGTGAGCTTGAGCGCAAGGTACTCCTCTCAGTTCTTGATCGTAAATGGCGTGAGCATCTTTATGAGATGGATTATTTGCAAGAGGGAATTGGACTTCGTGCAATGGCCCAACGCGATCCACTCGTTGAATATCAGCGTGAGGGTTATGAGCTCTTCGCAGCCATGATGGATGCAATCAAAGAAGAGTTGGCTAGCCTTGTATTTAATGTTGAAGTCAGCGTTGAAGAGGGAAAGAAAGTCTCTGCTCCTTCGCTAGAAGCTAAACCTGCTGAAGTAAGTGCACTTTCATATACAGCCTCTGAGGGTTCAGGAGCTGTGACAAAAAATGAAGTCACTCGCAATGCTCCCTGCCCATGTGGTTCGGGTAAAAAATATAAGCGTTGTCATGGTGCTGCCTAACTTTGCTGTTCTAAATTAAATCTAGTTCGGTACAGAGCCAGCGGCCATCTACGCCCTCAAAGCGAATGGTGATCGCGCGTAAACGTTCGCCGAATCGAACTGTGATTGTTGATTCACAAATCCCATCGAGTGGCTCACTTTGATGAATTGTTCGAATCTTTCCGATCTCCTTCTGCGACCCTGTCTTGCGAATTAACTCGTTGTAGATAACTCGGTGACATCGCGCCATTAATTGAGCGGGCTGTCTACGCCCAGCCCAAATCTCAAGCAGTGCAACGGCAAATGTCATCGTCCAGGCGTGAAGTTCTGGAAGCTCTGTCGCTGATGTCGGGATAGGGCAGTCATCAGCATCGCAATCATCTCCACCGTAGTTAACATCGCAATGCGAAGGAACGAGATAGAGCTTTGCCTTTTGAATTGGACGAGGTGCGAGGGCTGGCTGTGCATGCGATTCGGGATAGAGATCAAGGATGGGATGGCTCCACATCGCATGATCTTCGCTGCTAGAAATCAATCTGTAATGCGGGGCGCTATAAGTTGTCATGGGCCAACCATCTCTTGCCAGCCAGAATCAAGAATCAACTCGAAGGATGAATTCCTATCAACCTAAAGGATGACTGTGGAGAAGATCTATTGCGATCTCAGTGATTGCTCTTTGCTCCACCCATGATCACAAAAAATTCTCCTCAGGCAACGCCGATCTCACTCCGATCCCCTCGTGTGATTGTTGCCTGCGTCCTCTTTCTTGCCGCCCTTCTTACCTCCTTCGCCTTCGCCGCACTCTCTGATCAAAGTTCACGATACTGGGCTGCGAGTAAACCCATCACACCTGGTTCTTTGATCACATCTGAAGATCTCGTTCTTGTCGATGCTTCCCTTATCGACAACGCAGATCTTTATCTAGGGGAGGGATCAGACCCAATCGGAATGATGAGCACTCAATTTATTGGTGCGGGTCATTTTCTGGCGGGGCAGATGTTAAGCGAAGAGTCGCTGCAATTTGATATCGAACAGGTACCGCTCAACATTTTGACATCAGATATTCCTGCAATGATTGAAGTGGGTGAACCAATCTCTCTGTATTGGGTCCCTGATGCTATAAATAACCAAAGCCTGAGCACGCCAACACTTCTTCTCACCGGGATCTTTCTCGAATCCATTGACCGTAAAGGGAGTAATTTCGGCTCTGGCATGTCCATCACTGTCTCGGTTGAGAGTTCGCAGGTATCTAAAATTCTCTCAGGAACATCTCATGGACGATTAGTTGTGGTGATCGCCAATGGCTGAACTTCATGTTGTTACTGCTATTGGCGATCCGGAGTTTGAAAGTTTTGTCGCACGAACGATGCATTCACAAGGATGGAGCGTTCTCTTTCGTGCAGTAGATACTCTGCTGCTTACTCAGTATTTGAAAAGCTCCACCACAATCAAACCGGTTCTTATCTACTCAAGTGATATTCAGGGGCTAGATTCTGACTTTCTCACATCTATCTCTGGCCTGATCGAGAGATCGGTGGGGTTTGCCCAACCCAATGCAGTAGAAATCTCTGGCGTTCTCATTGAGAGAACTCAGAACGAAGCAGCGTTGCTGGCAGCAATTTTTAATCAAGGACGGGCTCCGCTACGACAGCAAGGACTGAGTGGTCAAGCCACACGACGATCGCGTGTCATTGCAATTGCAAGTGCCAACCACGGAGATGGCGCAACGCTATCTGCAATCAATCTGGCAATCGAACTCAATCTGCAAGGGAAGAAAGTTCTTCTTATTGATGCCCACGACCATATTCCTGCAATCGCGATTACATTAGGGGAGCGCAACCTAAATGGATCGCAACCCAATCGAGTGAGCCCCTTACTAGAAGTTTTTGAACTCACGCAAGAGAATGCACCAACAATGGGTGGAACTCTCATCGAGGCATCCTCTCGCGTTGATTACGTGATTATCGATCTTGGCGTAATTCGTGCCAAAGAAGATGCACCGACGGAACGTCGCTGGCAAGGTGCCTTTTCCCATTGGGTTTTAGATAACGCAGATGACCTCTGGCTTTTCTCCTCACCGCGACTCATGAGTGTGCACTCACTTCAACAATTCCAGAGTTCAGCAATTGTTCGAACGTTACGTGCTCGCATCACCTTTATTCTCAATCACCGAATCTCTGGCAAACGTGGTGATCTACAGGAAGAGAAGTTCCTCTCACTCGTTGCACCGAGCCATCCGCACGCCATTCGCGTGATGCCACTTGATCTTCGTGGCGCTAGCGCTGCAGAGCAAGAGCGGTCAATTCTCGTTGAGAGCAATCCCAAGGGTCCGCTACGTAAGAAGTACCTAGAAATCGCCACCATGCTCACCGCCTAGGAATACATCACTCATTTAATATCTATTTCAATTTCTGTTTTAATATTTGTGGCAAGACCTTGTACCCTCTTCCTATGCGCGCCTACGTTGGTCTCACATTTGATGAGGTGAGCACGCTATTTTCAAGCGGTGAATTAGCAGCCGATACTTTCTTTGCTCCCACTTCTGAGTTTGTCGCCGAGCATGCTGACCTTGATGAAGAAGAGCGTGAATTCGTACTCTCAATGCTGGCAGCGGAGGAGTCGATTGAACTTCGCGATGCAGGATATGGCTTTGTACTCGCCGCAGAGATTCCAGATAGCGCCATCGCAGAAAGTGGTGCAGATAGTATCAAGGTTTCGACATCAATAAATCTAGAGTGGGCACAATGTGTATTTCTGGTCTCTCCAGATGGTGAAGAGCTGACGTGGTTTGCAATTCAAGAAGTTGAAGAACTTCTACCCTCATGGGGTAATTAAATGCCGACCATCGAAGAGTTCATTCGCGGCCGAAGCCCTTTACAACCGAATCAGATTTATCGCTTGCGAGAGCTGGTTGCTGATTGGCAACTGCTCTCTGATTTATCATTTGCTGACCTTATCCTGTGGGTACCTCTTCGCAAAGATATGAAGAGCTGGCCAACAGGTTATGTGGCGATTGCGCATATTCGTCCGATGACAGCGGCGACAGTTTTTTCACACGATGTCTTGGGGGATGAAATTCAGTGGGGCGAGCGTCCGCACATTGATCGAGCCCTCTCTAGCGCAGAAATTATCCGAGACACTGTCCCAGAGCGTTTTGGCGACTTCATGATTAAGGAAGAGACAACTCCTGTGATCTTTGAAGAAGAAGTCATCGCTGTTATCTCTCGACACCGAGATTCAGAATTAATGCGTCAGCCATCTCGCCTTGAACTTAATTATCGGGAGATCGCACATCAGCTATATCGAATGGTCGCAGAAGGAAAGTTTCCCTATGAGAATGCGAGTTCACTCTTTGATCCGGCACCACGTGTTGGAGATGGACTTTTACGTTTAGATCTCAATGGTGTTGTTACCTACGCCAGTCCTAATGCACGTTCTGCATTTGGGCGAATGGGTTGGAATAACGCACTTGAAGGCGAGGTTCTTCATGAAGTTGCAGAACAAATAACAACATCGCACAGTGTTGCTCACGAAGAAGGTCTGCGAGTGCAACTCTCAGGCAGAGCGATTCGTCGCGTAGAGCTTGAAAATACCGGGGGAACGATTGATCTCCTGGTTCTTCCGATGACTCAAGGAGATGATCGAATCGGCTCCCTGATTCTCTTGCAAAATGTTACCGAGCTTCGTCGACGTGAGCGCGAACTGATAACAAAAGATGCCACGATTAGAGAGATCCACCATCGGGTAAAAAATAACCTTCAGACTGTCTCTGCTCTGCTGCGCCTGCAAGCGCGCCGCATTGAAGATCCTGCAGCAAGTGCGGCACTGAATGAAGCTGTCCGGCGAATTGCATCCATCGCCCTAGTTCACGAAACGCTCTCTTCTGGCAGCGACTCTTCCGTGGCTTTCGATGATGTACTCGATCGCCTCGTCACTCACTCGCTCGATTTAAGTTCTCGTATGAATGAGTTAGCAATTATGCGCACGGGATTTCTTGGTTCACTCGATCCCACTATCGCAACGCCGCTCTCCTTGGTAGTAACCGAGCTCATCCATAATGCACTTGAACATGGATTAGAACATGGCGGTAGCTCACTTGAAATTGCTCTGGAGCGCGGGGCAACACGAGCCAACATCTCAATTATTGATGACGGTGTTGGGTTACCAGAGGGATTTGATCTTGCGACATCATCAAATCTCGGCCTGCAGATTGTGCGCACGTTAACTGAGAACGAACTTAAAGGTGAATTAGTTCTTGAATCAGCAGGAAATAAAACCATCGCTAGATTGACGTTTCCAATTTAAAATAAACTTAGTTCTGTGGATCAGTGATGCGAGCGCGGTTACGTGCTGCACGGCGCTTGAGTGCGCGGCGCTCATCTTCTGATAGTCCGCCCCATACTCCAGCATCTTGTCCGCTCTCAAGAGCCCATGCCAAGCACGGCTCCTTAACGATGCAACGATTGCAGACCTTCTTCGCCTCTTCGATCTGAGTAATTGCTGGCCCTGTATTGCCCACGGGGAAGAAGAGTTCGGGGTCTTCATCGCGACAGGCAGACTGATGACGCCAATCCATGGTCGCTCCTTAGGCTAGAGGAAGAGTGTGTGACGTTTGTATACCTCACACAAACGGCAATTCTCTCGTGACTTACCTTCATAAACAAGGAGGAAGGCGAAGAGATTCCTCACATTCGCGTGATATAGATCGCCTTGACAGCCACAGATAGACAAAGCCGTAGATATACGTGCCCCCGACAGGAATCGAACCTGTGCACCCGCCTCCGGAGGGCGGTGCTCTATCCCCTGAGCTACGGGGGCGCAAGGTGGGGTTAGTTTACGCGATGAAAGTTCGTCGCAATCATGAAAGACTCTGCTCATGAATGAAGCCACTCCAATCGATACGAGCGAGATCGCATACTTTGCAACAGGCTGCTTCTGGGGAGCCGAGCGCCGATTCTGGAATCTTGATGGAGTCACCGACACCTCAGTGGGATATATGGGTGGTCATAGCCCTCACCCTAGTTATGAAGAAGTCTGTACTGGAAAAACCGGCCACGCTGAAATGGTTGCAGTCACCTTTGATCCATCGCGCATTTCATACGATCGTCTCTTGCAAGAGTTTTGGGTAATGCACGATCCCACCTCTCTCAACGCTCAAGGTGGAGATATTGGCACTCAATATAGAAGCGCGATTTATACAGCAACAGATGATCAGCATCAGGCAGCGCTAGCCTCACAAGATCGCTACCAAAGTGCGCTCGCCAAGGCTGGTCTCGATGAGATTGTTACTGAGATTCGAAGTGCGGCTGGAATTGAGTATTTCTTGGCCGAGGAATATCACCAGAAATATCTGGCTAAGAATCCCAATGGTTACGACTGCCACTCAAGCACAGGGGTCGCCTTCCCGCTCTAAAAGTCTTCACCTGGCATCTTGATATTTACAGACTCTGGGGTTACTTTTACAGTTCTTACAGTTTTTTACAGCCCAACGGAGGCGCGATGGCCGGAATTAAAGAGATTGCCGCGCACTCTGGTGTCTCCATTGCCACAGTTTCGCGTGCGCTTCGGGGTCTTCACCACGTAAATCCTGAGACTCGCGCAAAGATTATTGATGCGGCGCAGATTTTGGGTTACCCCATCGAAGATAAATCTCAACCTCCGGCACCGATTCGCACCAACAGCGTTGGAATCGTTGCTCCTTATATTTCACGGTGGTATTTCGCGCAGGTGATCAGTGGAGCAGAACAGGCCCTGCGTGAGGCGGGCCTTGATCTCCTTCTCTATAACTTTAGCCAGATGAAGGGGCGCGAAAGATTATTTCAACACCAGCTACTTAAGGGACGTGTCGATGCGCTGATTGTTATCAGTCTTCCACCGACTGAAGAAGAATTCGAATCGATGTTAAGTCTGGGAATACCAGTAGCACTTGTGGGAATGCACCATAAAGAGTGTGCCAGCGTTGCTATTGATGATGTAGCCGCGGCTCGTACTGCTACACAGCATCTTGTTAATCAAGGACATCGCAATATTGCGCTGATGTCAGGCCACCCTGATGATCCATTTAACTTTAGCGTTCCTCAAGATCGACGTAAGGGTTTTCTTCAAGTACTCGTTGAAAATGGCCTTGAATGGGATCCGGCACGAGAAGTTCATGGTGGATTTACAATGCACACTGCAGCGCGCGCGATGGATGATCTATTGGCCAGACCCAATAGACCGACAGCGATTTTCTGTGAATCAGATGAGATGGCATTTGGAGTAATGCAGGCGATGCGCCGACATGGTTTGCGTTGCCCTGACGATATTTCAATTATCGGTTTTGATGGCCATGAGATGTCTGAGTTTTCAGAGCTCACAACAATTGAACAGCCGGTGCAGTTGATGGGGGAGATGGCGGCGTGGTCGATCATGGAGCGCTTGCGTAAACCTTCAAAAGAACCTAGCTCTCTTGTTGTGCCGACAACACTTGTTGTACGAAACTCGACAAAACGTCTAGTTTCCGACATCTAGTGGTGGAATACTCACCTCTATGAGCGATAGCCGGATTGAATTTCTGACACTGGAGCAACTCGCAACCCATCGCAGTGAAAAGTGGCGAGGATTTCCCGCCGATGTTATTCCGCTCCCCGTGGCGGAGATGGATTATCCAGTGGCAGAACCAATTAAGAAGTTACTGCACTCGATGGTTGAGAATTCAGATATTGGCTATCTCGGCTCGATCCCAGAGCTAGGTACTGCCTTTGCCGGCTTTGCCAAGCTTCGGTGGAACTGGGAAGTAGATCCCACAAAAGTTCGAGCCGCTACAGATGTCGGGGTAGGCGTCGTTGAAGTTCTACGAGTCTTTACCAATCCGGGTGATTCTATTTTGGTGAGTTCACCTGTCTATCAAAATTTCTATACCTGGATCAATGAAACCAAACTTAAACTTGTGGATGTTCCATTTATCTACAACCCGGGCAGCGATATCTCAGCCTCCTGGAGTATTGATTGGGATGGAATTGAGAAGGCATATCAAGGCGGAATCAAAGTTCATCTTCTCTGTTCACCACATAATCCCAACGGCAGAATGTATACAAAGCAAGAGCTTGAGAGATTTATTGAGCTCGCCTTAGCTAATAACGTCATCATCATTAGCGATGAGATTCACTCACCGCTTGAATATTCAGATCACCCTTTCACGCCAATTCTTACATTGGGAGATAAGGCAGCAGAGTGCTCACTTGTGGTTACCGCCGCAAGTAAGGGATGGAGCATTCCTGGACTCAAATGCGCAATTATCGTTTCAGGAAATGATCGCATGCATGAACGGTTGAATTCACTTCCACCAGCACTTCACTATCGGGCATCTATATTTGGCGCCTTTGCAACCGCAGTAGCTTTTAGTGAAAGCGTAGCCTGGCTTGATACGGTGATAAAGCAGTTAGATTCAAATCGCCATCTTGTTGCAACGCTCCTTAAAGAACACCTGCCTGAAGTCATCTACAATCCACCGCAGCATTCCTATCTTGCTTGGCTTGATCTCACCGCCCTTGACCTCGGAGTTGATCCGGGGGCAACAATTCTTGAAAAGTCGAAGGTAGCCTTTAATTCAGGACATATTTACGGTCCGCAGTGGCATCAATTTGTCCGACTGAATTTTGCAACAAGTCCAGAAATCATTTCACAAGCGATCATTCAGATTGGCAAGACGATTCGTGGATAAAGTTTTTGATGCAACTTTTGATGTAATTGTTGTCGGTGGCGGCCACAATGGTCTTGTCGCAGCGACATATCTAGCCAAGGCGGGTAAAAGCGTTCTCTTGCTTGAGGCCAATAAGGAGCTAGGTGGGGCGACTGCAAGTGTTCGAGCATTCCCAGAATACGATGCCAGACTTTCACGATACTCATACTTAGTTGCTCTCTTACCTGATCAGATAATCGCAGAACTGGGTCTGAATTTTCAGACACGTGGTCGCGATGTCTCTTCCTACACCCCGTATGAGCGCGATGGCATCCATGATGGTTTATCTGTCTCCACAGTGTGGGATGAGGCTACTGAAGAATCTTTCTTCCGCCTCACCGGTTCACACAAAGAGGGCCAAGTATGGCGAGAGTTTTATGCAGAGATTGCAGAATTTGCACGCAGGTCTGCACCGTTGATGCTTGCTCCATTAATGACACGATCAGAGATGCGCGCAGCAATCGATATGGATCATGTGTGGGATTACATGATTGAACGCCCGATCGGTGAAATCATTGAAGAACGCTTTGCAGATGATGTCGTCAGAGGAGTTGTTCTCACCGATGCACTCATCGGAACCTTTGTTGATTCACAGATGATCCAAGCAAACATCTGTTTCCTCTATCACCTGATTGGCAACGGAGTTGGGCAATGGAAGGTCCCCGTCGGTGGAATGGGATCTCTCGTGGCAGAACTTGAGCGCGTGGCACGCCAGCATGGTGTTGAGATCGCAGTGAATTCTCGAGTGAGCGAAATTTCAAGCGGTGCTGATGGAGTGAAGGTCGTTTGTGAATCGGGTGATGAATTCCTCTGCACCGATCTCCTCTTCGCTGCGGCGCCACAACTCTTGGCGAAGCTTCGAAGGAAGAGTGCTCCCACATCACTGCAGGGTTCACAACTCAAGATGAATATGTTGCTCACTCGTTTACCGCAACTCAAATCAGGGATAGATCCAGCAATTGCTTTCGCTGGAACATTTCATATAAATGAAAGTTACTCTCATCTGAATACGAGTTATCGGGTGGCTAAAGATGGAAAAATGCCAGAGCGCTTGCCACTGGAGATGTACTGTCACACCCTTACAGACTCAAGCATTCTCTCTCCTGACCTTGTTAAAAAGGGATTTCACACACTTACACTCTTTGGTTTACATACTGATGCCTCACTCTTTGACCGCGACCCAGAAGGTGCTCGTGACATTGCGGTAGCTAGCGCTCTTGCTAGTCTCAATGAATATTTGGCAGAACCTATCGAAAGTGTGATCGCGCGAAACTCTGATGGATCACTCGCTCTTGAGGCGAAATCTCCGCTTGATCTCGAAGCAGCAATTGGACTTCCACGAGGAAACATATTTCATCGCGATTTAGATTTCCCCTTTATCGAAGAGAGTGAAGTCAGTGATCAGCCGCAGTGGGGGAGTGAGACCGATGATCCCCATATCTTTATCGCAGGTGCGGGGGCTCGCCGCGGTGGTGGGGTGAGCGCGATTGCAGGACATAATGCAGCAATGTCAGTTCTCTCGCGCCAATAGTCTGCATTAGGCTTATCTCATGAGCCACGAGAACTCGAATGAAAAACTTTCGACGAGAGCAATCACTGCCGGTCGCCCAAAGCGTGGCGCTGACAGCCCACTCAATGAAACCATCTCACTCAACAGCACGTTTGCAGCAGGTGGTCCGATTGGTTATGGACGTTACGGTAATCAAACGTGGAGTGCAACGGAGTCTGCAATTAGCGCTCTCGAAGGTGGAGAGACTTTAATTTTCTCATCTGGCATGGCGGCCATTTCTGCAGCGTTCTCAACTCTTGCTCATGGAGCACGAGTTGTCGCATCGGATCAGGGCTATAGCGGTGTGATGACGCTTTTAAATCAATACAACTCAAGCGGTCGACTAATTGTTACCTTTGTCGATCTATCAAAGACAGATGACGTTCTCGCAGCGCTCCCAGGTGCTGATTTGTTATGGCTTGAATCGCCAACCAATCCTGGTCTTGATGTGGCAGAGCTTCCTGAGTTAATTTCTGCAGCCAAGGCTAAGAAAATTCTTGTGATGGTTGATAACACCTTCGCGACAGCCTTGACCCAACGCCCCCTTGAAATGGGTGCAGATGTTGTAATGAATTCAGTTACTAAATTCTTATCTGGTCACAGTGATCTACTTATGGGTTCACTCTCCACCAAGAATGTCGAACTCTTTCAAGCACTTGAAACTTCCCGAAAATTACTCGGAGCAGTTCCAGGCCCATTCGAAGCATGGCTTGCACTACGTGGAATTCGCACCTTCCCGCTCCGCTTTAATAAGTCATGCGAGAGCGCACTTGAGTTGGCCAAACGCCTGAGTTCACACCCTCAAGTCTCGCGAGTGCGCTATCCAGGTTTGCCGACGGATTCTCAGCATGAGCGCGCAAAGAAGTTTATGGAAACCTTTGGCGCTGTCCTTTCATTTGAGATAAAGGGCTCTGCAACCGATGCGGATCGTCTCTGTGAGAGCTCCTCGATTATTTCGCATGCAACGAGCCTCGGTGGCGTGGAGTCGCTATGGGAGCGCAGGCGTAGATGGCCGAGTGAGAGCCCATCGGTGCCTGATAATCTGATTCGCCTCTCGGTGGGCGGTGAAGATGTTGATGACCTATGGGACGATATTCAAAGAGCGTTCTCCGCGATTTAACTCAAGCCGTACAGAAATTTTTCCAGATTAGAGGTAAATTTAAGGTATGAAAATTATTCGACGCCTCCTAGCCGCGGTTGCTGTAATCGCCCTGGCTTTTAAAGGCGTTGCATCATTTCTTTCATGGGTTGAGCGTCAAGATGATCAACCTGCCGAGGCATGGCTCGATGAAGATGAACTCGACTCTGCCGATTCAAAAGAAG
>WLHB01000014.1 GCA_009702965.1 Actinomycetota bacterium
CGCATCATGCTCCCTGTCTCAGCCTTAGTGATTGCAGTCTTTAAATTTATTCCAACCCTGATTGTCTTCTTCGCGATTAGAACAATTATTGGTGCGCCGTATTCATGGCAGATGCTCTGGGCAATTCCAATTTTTATTCTTGGAGTGCTCATGGGACTCGGGATGGCGATTAGCATCTCATGTATCAACGTTTACTTCCGAGATATTTCAAGCCTTCTTCCATATATGACTCGAAGCTTGATTTATCTATCACCAATCCTTTATGAAGCATCTGCACTCTCAGATCAATTGAGAGCGCTTCAGATTGCAAATCCGATATTTAACTTACTTGATGCGTGGTCTCAAGTTATGGTCTACGCACAAGCACCATCGCTCAACTCCATTCTCATCACTTTGGCATGGGCGCTGACGATTTTCTTTATCGGCTCATACTTTTTCTTAACGAGGGAGCGTGATTTCGCTGTCCGTCTCTAGTACTCACCCACATCACAGTATTGCCGTATCAGTTCAATCTGTTGGGCTCACCTATCTCACCTCGGTTGATAAGAAACCAACGCTCAAAGCACGCATTAAAAAATTTGGTCGAGGTGGAAAATCTACTCGCACCGTTAATGCAGTAAATGATGTGAGTATTGATATTAATTATGGAACAGTATTAGGCGTCATTGGGTCAAATGGTGCGGGAAAATCATCACTGATGCGCGTCATCGCAGGAATCATTCCACCGACACAAGGTCGAGTTGAGGTCTATGGGTCGGTAAGCACTCTTCTCGCACTCGGCGTGGGTTTCAACGCATCTCTCACGGGGCGCGAAAATGTTTATCTTGGCGGATTAGCGGCCGGGATGTCTCGCGAAGAGATCGATACTCAATTTGAAGAGATCGCCGCTTTCTCCGAATTAGGAGAAGCGATTGATTCGCCGATGCGCACGTACTCATCGGGAATGTTCGCCCGCCTTGCTTTCTCTGTTGCAGCTACCGTTAAACCTGACATTTTGATTATTGATGAGGCGCTTAGTACTGGCGATGCACGATTTAAGGAGAAGAGCCTCAATCGCATTAAAGAGCTGCGGACCGAAGATCGAGCTCTCATTCTTGTGAGCCACGCTTTAGCGACTATTGAAGATGTCTGCAATGAAGTTATTTGGTTGGATAAAGGCAAACTCATAGCTCGCGGTGAGCCGAAAGAGATCATCAATCAATATCGCGAATATATGCAGGTACGAAAGAGTGCATCATCTGATGAGGATGTCTAAAAAACTTATTGCAGTTTTAATTGCAACTCTTGTTTTTCCAACTCCAACTGCTAGCGCTCAATCGGTTCCTTCAACATTTGAATTCACTGGAAGTGGCTATGGTCACGGTGTTGGTATGAGCCAATTTGGTGCAAGAGCATTGGCGCAAGCTGGTGAATCTGCCAGTGCAATTCTTAATTATTACTATAAAGATGTTCAGGTAGCACCATTTGTTGATACACATACAATTCGAGTCAATATTGCCAATCTCGTAAAATCAATCTCCTTTGCAACACAGATTCCAGGTGCTCGTTTAGAAGTCTTTGAAGGCGATGTCGCACTCGCACCTGAGCTCACCCCAATCGCAATATTTGAGAGCAGAAAACGCGCGACCTTCTCCTTTGGATCTAAATCCGTAGTGCTGTCAGGAATCGCCCGCGGAAATGCAGTTACTCTCAGATGGGTTGGAGATGGTGCAGTCATCTCGATGTTTAGCGGCAAGACAACGAGCAGATACAAATATGGGTACATCACGATAAAAGTACTTCGTGGCGCTCTGGCAGTGACAAATACGATGTCGCTGAGAGATGAATACCTTTATGGAATTAGTGAAGTTTCATCAAGTTGGCCAAGCGCGGTTTTAGAGGCACAAGCAATCGCCTCACGCAGTTACGCACTCTCAAAGTTAGGTGTTGTACGTGCAGCCTGTGATTGCCAGGTGTATTCACATATCTCTGATCAGAACTTCGTTGGATTTTCCAAAGAGAGTGAACCCCGTTTCGGGCATCTATGGAAAGCTGCCGTTGATCGCACAATTATTGATACAACAACGAGCTTGGTTGTTTTAAGCGAAGGAAAGCCGGCACAGACCTATTTCTTCTCCTCATCGGGTGGAGCAACTCAGAGCACGCTAGATGCTTGGGGAACTGCCACTGCCTACACACAATCTGTTCCGGATACAGCCAGCGTGGATGTGAAAACCAATCCTAGATTTGCTTCGTGGAAGGCATCAGCAACGCGAGAGTTAATTGCAAAGGCATTCGTGTTACCTGATGTGGTTTCACTTGAAATACTCTCGCGAAACGAAGCGGGCGCTGTTACTTTCATTGCGGGCACTTCTTCAACGGGAATAGTAAAGAAAATTCGGGGCGATACATTTAGAAGTCGCGCAAAAATACCTTCACCATGGTTTAACCTGGTAATTCCACCAGTTCCTCAGGGCTAGTTTGAGTGAAGAATTGAATTAAGCCCGCCCCATGATCCTTCGCGCATAACAACTTCTAGGCAACCATCGAGAGAGTTGCGACGGAAGAGAAGATTATCTGCGCCATTGAGCGTTGCAGCTTTTGCAATCTGACCATCTGGAAGTCGTACCTTTGCAGCGGCGGTGATGTAAGTACCTGCCTCAACAACACAGTTATCACCGAGAGAAATTCCTAGCCCAGAATTTGCTCCCAGTAGACACTTTTTCCCGACCGAGATTACTTCTTTGCCACCGCCACTGAGCGTGCCCATTATCGAAGCGCCGCCACCGATATCACTGCCATCATCGACAACTACTCCAGATGAGATGCGACCCTCCACCATTGAAGTTCCTAAAGTTCCGGCATTAAAGTTAACAAAGCCTTCATGCATCACAGTTGTTCCTGGAGCAAGGTGTGCACCTAAGCGCACGCGATCAGCATCAGCGATGCGCACTCCTGATGGGATCACGTAATCAACCATACGCGGGAATTTATCTACGCTTAACACCGTGACGTGTCCGTGGCGTGCTTGTAGGGCAGCGCGCACATCTTCAAATCCATCGAGTGCGCAAGGGCCAACTGAAGTCCAGACAACATTTGTCAGGAGCGAAAAGATTCCATCAAGTGCGAGCCCATGAGGTTTGACTAGGCGATGAGAGAGTAGATGAAGGCGTAGGTAGGCATCGACTGCATCCTTTGGGGCGACGTTGAGATCAATCTCGTAGGAGACAATTTCGCGACTGACTTTTCGGGTCTCATCTTTCCCAACTAAATCTTTGAGAGTTGATGAAGGCTCACCGACGAGTGCTCCGAGAGTTGGTGCTGGAAACCAGACATCAAGCACAGTCGATCCAGAGAGAGTTGCGATTCCATGACCTGAAGCCAGTCCGGGATGCGAATGTGATTCAGTCGTCATGTGCTTACAATATCGCCTATCCTTATTTTCATGGAGCGACAATCCAAGAACACACTCGCAATAACAGTCCATTGCGCTGCACCCATTGAGAAAGTCTGGGCAGAGATTGAAAATTGGAGCGCTCAAGGCGACTGGATGCTATCGACAACGGTCTGGCTCACATCTGAACAGCGCACTGGAGTTGGAACCACCATCGCCGCATTTACCGGCCCCTTTCATCGACGTTATCCATCTTTTTCTGCCCTAGGTTTGTTAGACACTATGACTGTAACGGTGTGGGAACCGCCAACGCGATGCGAAGTAATTCATACAGGAGCCCCCTTAAAAGGAAGCGGCACATTTCTTCTTGAAGCAACAGGGCCTGATTCCACCGCCTTTCATTGGAGTGAGACGATCGATATTCACCGCGCACTATTTCTTATTGGCGCGCCATTCATCTGGCTCGGCGTAAAAATCTCGCTCTGGCGCTTTTCCAGGCTCTTTAAAAATTAATTGTGACCATACAAGTTCGTTAGTACTCCCACCGCTATTTGATAGCAGGTAACCTCATCCCATGGGAGCGCCGAAAACCCTTGCTGAAGTGCTCGCCGCACTTCCTGAAGAGGAGCGCATCATTTTGACCTTGGCATATCTGCGGGGAATGAGCGCTGTTGAGATTGCCACCCTTCTTGGCGTGCCCCCTAAGTCAGTCGAAGCGGTAATTGCCTCAGGAAAGGCGCGCTTAACCGCCGAATTAGGCATCTGAGACCCATACTCAGACGCATATGAGGAGCGCTCTCTCGATTTCATAGATGGCCTGAGGTGCGAGATACTTAGCCCTCACTTTCGACTACCCCCGATCGAAGGTTCACGTTTTTCAAGGGGCTTTGAAGAGGCTTTAAAGGAGTCCATCATGGCAGCTATGAAACCTCGCACTGGTGATGGTCCAATGGAAGTAACTAAAGAGGCGCGCTCGCTGGTGATGCGCATTCCTCTAGAAGGTGGCGGACGACTTGTCGTTGAACTCAATCCCACCGAAGCAAATAATCTCAGTGCAGCTCTTGAAGCCGCTGTTGCACTCATCAAGAAGTAAATACCCTCAGCCAACTGGTTCTCATGGAGATTAGCGCGCTCAATCCCGACATTGATTCAGTGTCAACTTCTGATGTCATTGTCATTAGTTACATCATGTTGCCTGCGGAAGCGGATAGCACCCCTGAGATAATTTTTAATGCTCACCCTGCCATTGTGAAGAAGATCGAAAAACTCTTTGCAGTAGATCTTCGTGATGAACTTTCATTCTTCTCACCCACAGGCAAAGCAGCAGAAATAAATGAGATACCGGTCAGCGCACCAGATAGCACCGTTGAAAAAATAGTTTTGCTCGGTGTGGGAGATCAATCACTGGCTTCATTTAGAGCTTCAGGCGCAGCACTTGGAAGAAAAGTACGCGGCACCGATAAAAAATATGCAACGCTAGCGCCAAATAAGCGCGATGAGGTTATTGCCTTCGCAACTTCAGCATTTCTAGGACATTACACATGGACTATGAAGACAACTGTAACTGCGACCAATCCTGAGATTGAGATAGTCACACCTGATACCGAGCCGGTCGATCATGCACGAGTTATCGCCACAGCAATCTGTGACGCTCGCGATCTCATCCATACTCCATCGAATATTAAGAACCCACTGTGGATGGCAGATCAGGCGCGAGAAGTGGCGAGAAAAAACGGTTTAGAGATTTCAGTTCTCTCTGGTGCAGGATTGAAAGAATTCGGTGGTTTACGTGCCGTTGGAAATTCATCCCCAAATCCAGGACCTCGATTTATTCATCTGACTTACACGCCTAAAGGTGGAAAGAACTCATCACGGATCCCTCACGTAGTTCTCATTGGCAAGGGGATCACCTTTGATACGGGTGGAATTTCTCTCAAGCGCCCATACGACACCATGACGGCGATGAAGAGCGATATGGCGGGTGCGGCAGCAATTTTGGCAACCATCGGTGCGGTTGCAAAGCTTGGCGCTAGGGTCAAAGTCAGCGCACTCATGATGTGTGCAGAGAATGCACTATCAGGCACTTCTCAGCGACCAAGTGATGTTATTAAACATTACGGTGGAAAAACAGTTGAAGTGATCAATACAGATGCTGAAGGCAGATTGGTTTTGGCAGATGGATTGGCTTTTGCAGATATCAATCTTGATCCTGATTATGTTGTAGATATTGCAACACTCACCGGGGCCATATCTCTTGGTCTTGGTCGTCAATACGCTGCGATGTATACACGCAATAAAGCACTCGCACATACCTTGTCAGAGATCGGAGAGCGCACCGGCGATCGCGTGTGGCAGATGCCGCTCATCGATGATTACACCGATTCTCTCGTAAGTGATATCGCAGATTTCAATCACACCGCCGATAAAGCCCACTATGGTGCGGGCTCAGTCACTGCCGCGCTCTTTCTTGAACAATTTGTTGGTCAGCGCCAATGGGTCCACCTCGATATCGCCGGAACAGCGCGCAGTGAGAGTGACTCAGGAGAAAATCCCAAGGGTGGAACTGGTTTCGGCGTGCGTTTACTCGTGGAGTGGCTAACATCCATCTCATGATTAATCAGGTTGACCCCCACTCTTACGCTGAAGGCTTCATTGGCGAGAGCGTTGAAAAATCTCAAGCACGATCACGTGGGGCTGAAGTTGGCGCTATTGATGTAACTCCAGGAGTCGGCTCATACCTTCGACATTTAGCACACATTCTTGATGCTCAATCAGTAGTTGAAATCGGTACAGGTTCAGGTGTTGGCGCACTCTGGGTACTCGAGGGAATGCTTCCAAGTGGAACACTCACATCTATTGATGGCGAACAAGAACATTCAGCGATTGCAAAAATTGCATTGCAAGATAGTCAGATTGCCCAATCGCGTTACCGATTGATTACAAATCCTGCGATTGAAGTAATGACAAAGTTAGCCGATCGTGCATATGACCTGGTTATTTTTAGAGATAACGCTGAAGATCTCCCTGATGCCATCATCGAGGCTTATCGAATCCTGCGTAGCGGTGGAGTCTTTGTTATTGATAACTTCTTTGGTGGTTCGAAGGTCAATGATCCAGCCCAGAGAGATCCCAAGACGATTGCCCTGCGCGATGCGGGGAAAATTCTTAAGAGCGATACTGAAAAGTGGGTGACGTCACTGATTCCTGTAGGGGACGGACTGTTACTTGCCACTAAGTTGTAGAAAGATAGAGCCATGAGCGAGCAACCAAATCAGCAACCCATGGGAACAGGTCCATGGTGGGTGCCTTCATCTGCTCACGGTAAAGCAAAGTTTGTTACTCGATCCAATGCTCTTCTCATGGCTGGAATTGCTGGATTAGTTGGTGCAATATTTGGTGCGAGTTCATCTGGTTCTCTCTTTGGCTATGACATCAAATTGACATCAGTGTCGTCATCAATCGAAAGACCACCCGGATCTGTTGCAGATATTGCACAGCGTGTTTTACCTTCAGTTGTTTCGATCTCAGCAAGAGGTGAGCGAGGCGGCGGAACCGGCACAGGATTTGTTATTGATAGCAATGGATTTATTCTTACCAATGATCACGTGATCGCTGATGCTGCTGCCGACGGTGGAAAAATTGAAGTTCAACTCAATGATGGAACAACACTTAAGGCGACGATTATTGGACGCGACTCCTCTTATGATCTTGCAGTCCTTAAGATTGATCGCCGCGGACTCACAGCGCTCACCTTTGGAGATAGCGATGAGGTTGCGGTTGGAGATGCCGTTATTGCAATCGGTTCTCCCTTAGGTTTAAGCGGAACGGTAACGTTGGGAATTGTTAGTGCAAAAGATCGAGCGGTTACTGCAGGAGAAGATGCTGGAGAAAATTCTTATATCAATGCAATCCAAACCGATGCTGCGATAAATCCTGGAAACTCAGGTGGACCACTAGTGAATTCAGCAGGAGCGGTGATCGGCGTTAATTCAGCGATTGCAACTCTCGGCTCGTCTTTTCTCTCATCACAGTCAGGATCGATTGGACTTGGTTTTGCAATTCCAATTAATCAAGCCCGTAAAACCGCTGAACAGTTGATTAAGACCGGTAAAGCGACATACCCAGTAGTGGGCATCTCTGTTGATATGCAATATGCAGGCGACGGAGCAAAAATCGCTGATACCGCGAATGCAATTGTTCCAGGAGGGCCAGCATCGAAGGCTGGTTTGCGCGCTGGAGATCTGATCACAAAGTTTAATGGTCGAACAATTACAACACCCGAAGAGCTCATTGTTTCAATTCGTTCACAGAACGTTGGCGATACTGTCGAGATTGAGTACATCCGATCTGGCAAGACTCTTAAAGCAACGCTGACCTTGACGGCTGGTGAGTGATGTTCGACTTTGGTGCTGGCGAAGTTCTGGGTCTTGTAGTTCTTGCTTTGATTTTGGTCGGTCCTGAACGAATGCCACGTGTTGCCGGAGATCTAGCGAAGATGATTCGAAAAGTGCGTTCGATGACCAACACCGCTACTGCAGAGATTCGGGAAAATCTTGGACCGGGATTTGAGGATCTCACGCCCTCTGATCTGAATCCAAAGACATTTATTAGGAAACATGTCGCATCAGTTCTCGATGAAGAAGATGAGAGAGATGGCAAGGGCAAATCTGGAGAGAGCGCATTTAAGCCTCAGATTGATCCAGATCTTCTATGACAGTCATTGATGCGATCAATGCAGCACTTGCAACTGTGCAAGACCCTGAATTACATCGAGCACTTCCCGAGCTCGGAATGGTTGAAAGCGTTTCTCATTCCGGCGGAATCGCCGACTTAACTATTCTGCTCACTATCTCAGGTTGTCCTATGAAAGATCGACTGACTACAGATATCACCACTGCTGTAGGGGCAGTTGAAGGAGTTAATGAAGTCCGCATCACATTTGGCGTCATGAGTGATGAAGGACGAAGCAATGTCAGAAAGTTAGTTCGAGGCGGTCGCGAAAAATTTATTCCTTTCGCACAACCTGAATCTCTGACTCGCGTAATTGGCGTTGCATCAGGTAAAGGTGGCGTTGGTAAATCTTCGCTGACGGCAAATCTTGCAGTTGCAGCAGCAAATAAGGGTTTGCGCGTTGGAATCCTCGATGCTGATGTGTACGGTCATTCGATTCCACGATTGATGGGACTCTTAGGGGTACGCCCAACTGCTATCGATCAGATGTTTATTCCTCCAGAGAGTTATGGAGTCAAGACCGTCTCGATGGAGATGTTTAAGCCTGAGCGCGCAGATGCCGTTGCTTATCGCGGCCCGCTGCTTCATCGAGTGCTGGAACAATTACTTTCAGATGCTTATTGGGGAGACCTTGATCTCCTACTTCTAGATCTTCCGCCTGGAACTGGTGACCTTGCGATTTCACTCGGTCAATTGATTCCAACATCAGAGATTCTCGTTGTCACAACTCCACAAGTTGCTGCTGCAGAAGTTGCAGAACGTGCCGGAAGAATTGCACACCAGATGCATCAACGCGTGATTGGTGTTATCGAAAACATGTCTGCATTTATCTGCCCAACATGTAATGAATCGACCGATTTATTTGGATCAGGAGGTGGAGAAGAGACTGCTGCACGACTCTCAACTCTTGTTGGGGCCGATGTGCCGTTATTAGGTAAAGTCCCATTTGCTCCAGATCTACGTACAGGTGGAGATTCCGGTGCGCCGATTGTTCACGCTCAACCTGAAAGCCCTGCAGCAATTGCTATCTCAAAGATTGCAGATCAACTCGTCATCCGCGAGAAATCTTTACTTGGAGTCAGGCTTGGAGTTTCTACCTAACTCTTTTGCAATCTCTTTCGAAAGTTCTCCAAGCTGGTCCTTTAAATTCTCTTTCGTCGCAACTTCATTCATTGCAAGCCTGAGACTGGCAAGTTCTCGAGTGAGGTATTCCGTATCTGCCATGCTTCGATCGTTTCTCGCACGATCTTCTGCCAGAGTAATTCGATCACGATCTGCTTGGCGATTTTGCGCCAACAAGATAAGTGGTGCGGCATAGGATGCTTGAAGCGAGAGAATGAGTGTAAGAAAAATAAATGGGAACTCGTCATATCGTAAATCACGTGGTCCAAGAGTGTTCCAGAGAACCCACGAGAGAACAAAGACGCTCATGTAGACCAAGAAGCCAGCGGTTCCTAAGAATCTAGCGAACTTCTCTGAAAGGCGACCGAATGCTTCTGCATCAATATTTGGGCGAAGAGTTCTACGTGTCTCACGAGGTGTATCTAAACCATTGTTGCGTGCCATCTTTATACCTTGCCTTTAACTTCGCTAGTGATGCTTTCTAAATCTGTTCGAGTGTTATCTCGGTGATCTAAACGCCAATTATCTGGTAACAAGTGATCGAGAACGTCATCGACAGTAACAGCCCCCAATAAACGCTGATTTCCATCGACAACTGGCACGCTTAACAAGTTATAACTTGCCAGGTAGGTCGAAACTTCATTTAACGTTGCTTCTGGGCTCAAACCCTGCGTATCTGTATCAACGAGTGAACCAAGCAGGGTTGCTGGTGGCTCACGGAGCAATCGTTGGTAATGAACCATTCCAATGAATCTCCCTGTTGGAGTTTCAAGAGGTTGGCGAGTAACAAATACTTGAGAAGCAAGCGCTGGTGAAATATCACTTCGCCGGACAACTGCAAGTGCATCTGCAACGGTGTAGTCAGCGCTCATGATAAGTGGCTCCGTAGTCATCATTCCGCCGGCAGAGTAGTCCTCATAATTCATAAGACGCAGAACATCTTCGGCATCTTCGGGCTCCATCAAATCAATTAATTGTTGCGCGCGCTCTGCTCCAACTTCGTGGAGAAGATCAGCAGCATCATCTGGATCCATCTCACCGAGAACATCTGCTGCACGTTCACCTTCTAACTCAGTGAGAAGTGCTACACGCTCAACTTCATCCATCTCTTCTAAAACATCAGCCAGTCTTTCATCATCAAGTTCTCTGGCAATTTCCACTCGACGATGTGGTGTTAAATCTTGAATTACGGCGGCTAAGTCTGCTGCTCGCAGATTATTCATCGTGGCGAGAAAGCGAGAGGTGCTTTGATCGGCTTCTGGTGTTTCAAATCCCTGCACATCTTCCCAAGCGAGAGTAGATGTGATGCTTTTGCGGCGAATTCCTTTGCGACGCATCAATACGTGAACGTGGGTAATAAACCAGTCACCGGTTCGATACGACTCCATACCAAGATCTTCAGCAACAACTGCTGCACCATCTTGGACAATACTGATTGATTTATCGAGAAGATCACCAAGAACTAAGTGCTCACCTGTGCGCGATTCAAAACGGCGCAAATTGACGAGCCCGGTGATCACCACAGCTCCAGATTCAATTGATGTCACTCGGGTCATCGGCACAAAAACTCGTCGCCGCAAAGGAACTTCTACGACTAAACCAAGAATGCGAGGTGGTTGATTATTTGTGCGAAGGCTCGCAACAGCATCTCTTACCTTGCCCACTGGATCACCATTGGGATCAAAGACAGCAGTACCCGCTAATCGAGCGATAAAGACGCGACTTGTTACCTGGGTACTCATGGGTCAAGGATAACGCCCTCTCATGGTTCAGATACCTTTGCTCAGTGTCCTCCATTGAAAACCACACGCAGATTCCGCAGCGCCCTGACCTTTTCCGCTTAGGTCTTGGAATCATTGGAATTGGGACATCTGGCCCTCTTATTGCAATGAGTGCAATGCCCGTTGTCGTTCTCATTTTCTGGAGAAATCTTGGTGGCGCTCTCTTCACTCTGCCATTTGCAGTTAAAGCACTCTTTTCAAAGGACTATAAATATCGTCGTGCAATTGCACTCTCTGCTTTATCAGGAGTGGTACTCGCTCTTCACTTCATCGGATTCTTTCTTGCTATGCGCTGGACAACTGTTGCAGCAGGTACTGCCATAGTTGCACTACAACCGATCTTTGCCGCACTTTTTGTAAAGTTTTTAGGCGGAGATATTCCAGCTCGAGCTTGGCTTGGTATGGGAATCGCATTTGTTGGCGTCATCATGATTTCTGGCGTCGATCTATCGATCTCATGGCTGGCTTTCAAAGGCGATGTTGCAGCGCTTATCTCTGCTGCATTGGCTGCGGTTTATATGCTCTTGGGATCAAGAGCGCAGAAAGAGATCGGCACTCATAGCTACACATCTATCTGTTACTTTGTTTGCGCAATAACAGCTCTTCCTATTGCGCTACTTGCAGGTTATGAGCTCTTTGATTTCGAGATGAAAGAATGGTTAATTCTTCTCGGTTTAATTGGTGGAGCCCAGATTCTTGGACATTCAATGTTTAATGCCGTTTTAAAGCGAGTTTCTCCCGCCATTGTTTCTTTGATCGTATTTTTTGAAGTTCCAGTGAGTACACTTTTAGCTATGTGGTGGCTTGATCAAACTCCATCGATCGCTCTCATTCCAGGCATTATTGTTATTTTGACAGGATGCATATTGGTTGTATTGCGCACACGTCCAACGGAAGCGGTTACTCAACAATGATTGATCTACACACGCACACCAATAACAGTGATGGCACAGATTCACCTCATGCACTTGTAAATAAAGCGCTCTCTTCAGGAATTACAGTTTTAGGTGTCACCGATCATGACACCACATCAGGGTGGGTCGATGCGATTCAAGCGCTCAGACCGGGTCTATCGCTGGTGCTTGGCGCTGAGATTTCTTGCCTGACAGAGGATGACGTTGCAGTTCATATGCTGGGTCTTCTCTTTGACGGAAGTAATGAAAAAATGCAGGTAATGCTGGAGGAGTCTCGGGATTCGCGATTGCCTCGCATGAGAAAGATGACCGAGTTACTCACTGCTGACGGAATCGATATTTCACTCGAAGAAGTGTTCGCTGCGATGCCAGAGGGAGCAACTCTTGGCCGCCCACACTTAGCTGATGCACTTGTAGCCAAAGGTCATGTAAAGAGCCGCGATGAAGCGTTCGCCGACTTGTTGAATAATTCTTCGAAATATTATGTGACTCATATCGCGCCAACACCAGAAGATGCCATCAGGGTGATCAGGCAGGCTGGGGGAGTCGCTGTAATTGCTCATCCATTTGCTACACGCCGAGGCCAAACCCTATCTGCCATGAGTTTTCCATCACTTATTGCAGCAGGGCTTAATGGCGTTGAAGTTGATCATCGGGATCACTCGCAATCTGAGCGAGACCAATTGCGAGGAATTGCAGGAGATCTTGGACTAGTTGTTACTGGCGCAAGTGACTATCACGGAACAGGTAAACTCAATGCAATGGGGGAGAACCTCACAGATCCCGCACAATGGGAAATTTTGGAATCAATGGCAGATGCTCGAAGGGTAATTACTTTATGAACATAGTCGAAGTAAGCGCACTTACTTTCGCTATCCAATCATTTGTTACTTTGTTCGTGATCATGGATCCACCGGGTGCAACCCCTGTCTTTTTAGCACTTGTCGCAGATAAGTCTCCGAAGGAACGCATTCGTCTTGCCTGGCAGGCTGCTGCAATTTCACTTGTCGTGATTGCATCCTTTGCACTCTTTGGCCAATTCGTTCTTGAGTATATGAAAGTCTCAATGGAGGCGCTGCAAGCAGCGGGTGGATTACTTCTTCTCTATGTCTCACTCCAATTGTTGACTGGGCGTATTGACGAGATTGATATGTCTACCAATAAGAATGTAGCCCTCGTTCCACTGGGAACTCCACTTCTGGCTGGGCCAGGCGCGATTGTCGCCACCATGATCTTCGTGAAACAAGTTCAATCACCAGAGTATGCGATTGGGTTGATTGCAGCTGTTGTTGCAGTTCACATCACGATCGCTATTGCCCTCATGGCTTCCACAAAGATTCTGGCAATTATCAAAGATAGCGGCGTCACACTTGTTGCTCGCATTGCAGGACTTCTGCTTGCTGCAATTGCGGTGCAGATGCTTGCAGATGCAATAAAAATCTTGGCGGGATAAAACGATGAAGTACGATCCCCGCGGTATTTACTCCCCAGATAATGTGGTCTGGAAGATTCATAGCGATCCATCAATGCTTATCGGTGGGCTCCGCGCACTCTTTGAGCAAGCTCTGCACCCAGTTGCAATGGCAGGAGTAGCAACTCATTCAAACTTTCGTGAGGATGCATGGGGTCGCCTTGCTCGCACAGGGGATTACGTCACTACATTGACATTTGGATCTACCGAAGATGCCACCACCTTAGCCACGCGCGTTCGTCGAGTACATACCAAGCTAGGACTAGATGACCCACACGAATTGCTCTGGGTGCATATGGCTATGGTTGATTCCTTCTTAGATACTGCAATGCGTTCTGGACTAGAACTTTCAGAGCAAGAACAAAATAATTATCTCTTGAATATGGTTGAGTTTGCAGATCTCGTTGGAGTACCGCGAGATGACGTCCCATCTACTACTGCCCAACTCGCTCAGTATTTTGCTGAGATTCTTCCAGAACTTGAAGCAACTGATGATGCAAAACGTGCTGCAATTTTCTTAACCCTGCCACCACTTCCAAATCTTGTCAGATTTGCTACCCCTGCGGCCCCTGCATGGGCTGGAGTAAGTGCGATCGCCGCTGCAAGTCTTCCTCGCTGGGCTCGTGATTTATACGGTTGGCCAACACTTCCTGGTCAGGAAAGCGCTACAAATCTCTCGCTCTTTGCACTTCGCAAAACTCTTTCATTGATTCCTCAAATGTTTATCACGCCACCAATTTTCATCGAAGGTAAGAAGCGTTGGTCTGAACAATCGGTGAGCGCATGAGTACATCCGTTATCACCATCGCAAATACTGCGGGAGGCTCCGGTAAGACAACTCTCGCTCACGCACTCTCCGTTGCTTTCATCGAGTACGGAAAGAAAGTGCTACTTATTGATCTAGATCCACGCGCCTTTCTTACCTTCCGTGTTGGACGCGAAAATTCCAGACGATCTTTCTCAGATTTTTTGCAAGGCGCGATTAAGGTGGAAGATTTAGATTCACATAGCGAACGTTTTGACTTTATCTCATCAGATTCTAGATCTGGCTTTGGGTACTCTGAGATCGAACTTCGCTCGCTCATCACCTCACTTCCTAAAGATTATGACCTCATCGTTATTGACACACCCAGTGATGTAAACGCGGGCTTGGTGGCTGCTCTGAAGATTGCAGATCTAGTCCTCATCCCGTATTCACAAAGCGTTCACCAGTATCGTGGAATCGAGCAGATTCAAAAATTAGCACCGGATGCTAAAAAATCACTCTTAAGAATTGGTGACGAGACAGATGTGGCTAGCCAATTTAACCAATGGAACCATCTCGACGGCCGATGTTCTAGGGCGTCAGAAATTACTCAAGCAGAGTTAACTGCAGAGAGTGTGCTGACAACGGCAAAGGGTTCGCAGATTGCGCGAGAGATCAGAGAATCGGCCTACAGTGTTCTGGAAGAGCTGGGTCTGGCTTAAGAAGTAAACTTTTTGGTGCGGACTCGTTCACGTTTCTCACGAGGTGCAGCCTTTGCGCTTTCAACTTTCTTCTCAGCAACAGGCGCACTTTTTCGTGGCTTATCCATACGCCCTGTAGATCCTGCAGGAATTTTCATCATGGCATAGAGATGTTCAGATGATGAATAAGTCTCAACTGGTTCTGCCAGACCTAACTTCAACGCCATATCAATCATCTTCCAGCGAGCGAGTTCATCCCAATCAACAAAGGTGAGGGCAATTCCATATGCACCAGCTCGGGCTGTTCGGCCGATGCGGTGCACGTAGGTTTTCTCATCTTCTGGGCACTGATAGTTAATAACATGGGTAATTCCGTCAATATCGATTCCGCGTGCTGCAACATCAGTTGCAATAAGGACATCAGACTTGCCGCCTTTAAAGTCATTGAGTGCTTTTTCACGCGCTGCTTGTCCCATATCACCATGGAGAGTGGCTGCCTTAAATCCTCTTTCGATCAAATCATCAGAAGTTTTTTGGCAGGCGCGCTTAGTTCTGCAGAAAACGATTGTTGGTCCACGTCCATCTGCCTGCAGAATACGTGCCAACATCTCGATTTTATCCATTGCATGCGCTCGAACAACGTGCTGTTCGATGCGAGATACAACATTGCCTTCATCTTGGGAATCTTGAGTGCGAATATGAACTGGCTGGTTCATGAATTTTCTCGCTAGAGCAATAATGTCTCCAGGCATTGTTGCTGAAAAGAGCATTGTTTGAGAGCGATTTGGTGTTGCTGTGAAAATCTTCTCGACATCTGGGAGAAATCCTAGATCGAGCATCTCATCGGCCTCATCTAGGACCACGCGGGTAACACTGGCAAGCTTTACTTGTCCTTGACGATAGAGATCTAAAAGTCGTCCAGGTGTTCCAACAATAATTTCAACACCTGCTTGGAGCGCCTCTATCTGTGGCTCAAATGCACGGCCTCCATAGACTGCCAATACACGAATCTTGCGGCTCTGAGTAATCTCTTCAAGATCTTTTGTGACCTGTACGCAAAGTTCGCGAGTAGGAACAACTACAAGAACTTGAGGAGAGTCCTGATATTCAAAGGTCTTCCACTCTTCATCTTCAGGTGCAATCACCCGATCAACAAGTGGAATTCCAAAGGCGAGAGTTTTTCCTGTACCGGTCTTTGCTTGTCCGATCACATCGCCATCGGCGAGAGCGATCGAGAGAACCTGCTCTTGAATAGGAAAGGGTGCGGTGTACCCGTGTTCGTTGAGAGCTGCAATAGTCTCTTTACGAAGAGGTAGATCTGCGAAAGTCAGAGTCACTTACAGTGCGCCGAAGCCGACACGACGCTCAGTCGGTTGGCCAATTTCGACATAACCGATACGAGCGGCTGGAACGATTATTTCGTGGCCACGGATATCAGTCAGGGTTAAAGGTGAGTTGTCGGAGAGGGCTTTAGCAACAGCAGCTTTGATATCTGCAGGGCTTGATTCGCATTCGAATGAGAGTTCACTGGAGATATCTGCAATAGCAATTCTAACGAGAGCTGCCTTAGCGCCCTCTGATTTCTTTGTGCTCATGTGCTTATCCTAGGCGTAAGCGGTGCGAACTGCTATTCGGTGCGAGGGAAGCCCGAAATTCCACGCCACATCAAGTTTTCCACGAGGTCAACGGCTTGTTGACGGGTTAATTTGCTATCGCGTTCTAACCAATGACGGGCCGTTACTTGTGCATAGCCAATGAGACCGACGCCAAGAAGCATCGAAACCTCTTTAGGTAATCCGGTGTCATTAGAAATCACACCACTGACGGCAGCAGCGCAGTCATAGGTCATTCGATTGAGACGCTCACGCACTTGTGGTTCAACGCTCATATCACTTTCGAAAAGAAGTCTAAATGCCTCGCCTTCATTTTCAATAAAGGCAAAGTAGGCAACAACGGTGGCACGGACTCGCTGTGCGTTATCAGGAGTTGATGAGATAGCTTTTTGAATTTCAAAAACCAATGAATCAATGTGAAGATCAAGGACTGCAAGATAGAGATCTAGTTTGGAAGGAAAGTGTTGATAGAGAACGGGTTTACTGACTCCAGCACGATCTGCGATTTCATCCATTGCAGCAGAGTGGTAACCAGCGGCGGTAAAAACCTCTAGCGCAGCGGCGAGAAGAATTGCTCTGCGTTCATCACGAGGCAGGCGCGGCTTATCTGGAGTGCTCATTAGGCTAATCGTAGACGCTAAGTGGCACGCTTTCCTACTCTGAGGCAGAATATCTAATTATGAAGACGCCCCCACTCGTTTCGCCAGGCCCTGCTCTCTCCGTTGACGAAGTACGTAGATATAGCCGGCACCTCATCATCCCTGATGTAGCCATGGCGGGGCAGCAGAGATTGATGAACGCCAAGGTCCTCTGCGTTGGTGCAGGTGGACTTGGTTCACCAGCACTCATGTATTTAGCCGCTGCTGGTGTGGGCACAATAGGAATTGTTGAATTCGATACCGTTGATGAATCCAATTTGCAGAGGCAAATTATTCACGGACAGTCTGATATTGGTAAGAGCAAAGCGCAATCGGCAAAAGAGAAGATTCTTGAGATCAATCCATATGTCAATGTGATCACGCACGAAATTCGACTTGATGTTGAGAATGTCATGGATATCTTTGCCCAATACGACATTATTGTTGATGGAACCGATAACTTTGCGACTCGATACCTTGTAAATGATGCATGTGTTCTGCTCAAGAAACCATATGTGTGGGGATCGATCTATCGATTCGATGGTCAGGCAAGTGTCTTCTGGGCCGAATACGGACCTTGTTACCGATGCCTCTATCCAGAGCCACCACCACCAGGAATGGTTCCATCATGTGCTGAAGGCGGAGTACTCGGCGTACTGTGCGCAACTATTGGTTCAATTCAGACAACAGAAGCAATCAAGGTACTTACAGGTGTCGGCGAACCGTTGATCGGTGAATTGATGATCTACGACGCACTCGAAATGGAATTCAAGAAGGTAAAGATTCGTAAAGACCCAAAGTGCCCTATTTGTAGTGATAACCCAACGCAGAAGGCGCTGCTTCCAGATTACGAGGCCTTCTGTGGCGTTCTTTCGAACCAGGCACAAGAGGCTGTTACGGATTCAACAATCACAGTGACAGAACTGAAAGAGAAAATCGACAGTAAAGAAGATTTTTACTTGATCGATGTGCGCGAACCGAGCGAGTTTGAAATCGTACGAATTCCTGGTTCACATTTGATTCCAAAGCAGGGCTTTATCGATGGAAGCGCACTTGCTGATTTACCTCAGGATAAGCCGATCATTCTCCATTGCAAGAGTGGGGTTCGCTCTGCCGAATGTCTAGCGATTCTCAAGGGTGCAGGCTTTAAAGATGCCTCACACGTATTTGGTGGAGTCGTTGCTTGGGCAAAACAGATCGACACTACGTTGCCGGTTTATTAATGCTCCAAAGTTACAAGGGAGCGCGCATCCTGTTAGTTCATGCTCATCCTGATGATGAGACGATCAACAATGGCGCGACAATGGCTCTCTATGCCGCACTTGGTGCACAGGTAACACTTGTTACCTGCACTCGAGGAGAAGAAGGTGAAGTTCTTGTCCCTGAGCTCGCGCATCTAGCGTCGAGTGAATCAGACCAACTTGGGCCTCATCGTGAAATCGAATTAGCTAACGCCATGAAGGCACTAGGAATCTCTGATTTTCGATTTCTGGGAGATGCATCCACCCGCTTTCGCGATAGCGGCATGATGGGAACGCCTCAAAATGATCGTCCAGATGTTTTCTGGCAGGCAGATCTAGCAACGACGAGTGAGTTACTGGCTACCGTTATCGATGAGATTAAGCCGCATGTACTCATTACATACGATGAAATCGGGGGATATGGCCATCCCGATCACATTCAAGCGCATCGCGTTGCAATGGCAGCTGCCGAGCGCGCTAACTGGTCGATCCCAAAAATTTATTGGAACACAATGCCAAAGTCTGTGATTGCAGACGGAATAGAGAAAATGAAGGCGCTGGGATCAGATTTCTTCGGAGCTGAAAGCGCCGATGATCTTCCATTTGCAAAAGATGATGAATTTGTCACAACGTTAATTGATGGAAACGAATACGTTCAAGCCAAGATGCATGCAATGGCTGCGCACGTTACTCAAATCGCTCTTGATGGCCCATTCTTCGCGCTATCTAATAACATGGGACTACAAGTGTGGGGAAATGAGTATTACACCTTGGTAAAGGGCGAACGTGCAGAACCATTTGATGAGCAAGGGCGCGAGACAGACCTGCTTGCAGGAATAACTTTCGCATGAAATATTTTTTAAGCTTTCTTATCGGAGCAATCACTGCAGCAGGTGGAGTCTTTTTGCATCTTTCGTATCCACCCTTTGGGCTTATTCTCGGACTTGCCGGCACGGCAGCAACATTTTGGTCGGTCGGAAAGTATTATGGAAAGAAGCGCTATCGAATTGCCGCTCTTGCTGGTTGGCTCATCGTTCTCAATGATGCAACAACTTTTGGCGAAGGTGGAGAACTACTCGTACAAGGAGATACGATCGGACTTACTTTTCTCGCCAGTAGCCTTGCAGTTGTCGTGATCGCAATTTTTCTTCCGGCAAAAAGTTAACTCCAACTCTGCCCATCTGGACCATCGTTAATAACAAGACCACTAGCTTCAAGTTGTGCTCGTAGGCGATCACTTTCAGCGAAGTCCTTCTTTGCCCGCGCCTCTGCTCGAGATTCGAGAAGAGTTACTTGTTCGCCCGTAAGTACTACCTTTTCAGGAGCCCGATCCAAATCAAGCCCAAGTACCTGATCGGCATATAGGAACAGTGCACGCTTTCTCTGCGCAGTGATCTGGGCATCTTTTTCAATCGTGCGAAGGCGTTGCAGGGCTCGTGGGGTATCGAGATCATTGAAAAACGCCTCTTCAACCTCACGATCCTTTTCGACTGCAATGCCAGTGCCACCATCGGCAACCAAACGACGCCACCTTTTTAGCGTTATATGTGCTGCCGTTAATGAAGCCCACGAAAGATCCATCTGTGATCGGTAGCGATTTTCTAGAAAGGTAAATCGAGTGGCAAGTGGATCAAGTTTTCGATCAATCACATCTTGCAGAAGAACAACATTGCCAGCGCTCTTAGACATCTTGCGACCTTCGAAAAGAAGATGCTCGCCATGAATCCAATGTGTGACAGTTTCATGGCCGGTGAGAGCATTTGATTGCGCGCGTTCGTTTTCGTGGTGGGGAAAGCGAAGATCAATTCCACCTACATGCAGATCGACACTCTGGCCAACATATGCAAGTGACATAGCGCTGCACTCGATATGCCAACCCGGATAGCCAACACCCCAGGGTGTTTCCCACACCATTTGTGAACGATCACCGGCAATTTTCCACAGCGCCCAATCAGCGTGGAATCGTTTGGCCCCATCTTCAGAGGCATCAAATCGATGTCCCGGTTTAAGTGAATCAAGTCGATTACCGCTGATTGCCCCATACGTTGGGAACGATTGCGCATCGAAATATACATTCCCATCAACACCAACGTATGCGAAACCGTTGGCAATCAGTTTCTCAATTGCCGAGATCATCAGTTCGATACTCTCACTTGCCCGCGGATAAAGATCAGCTGGAAGAATGTTCAGACGTTGCAAATCTTTATGGAAACGAGCCTCGTATTTTTTAGCAATTTCAAAAGGATCAATAGCCTCAACTTTTGATTGCGCAAGGATTTTATCTTCGAAGTCAGTAGCCATGTGCCCAACATCGGTGATGTTCTGCACTAATTGCACTCGTAATCCAGATGCTTGCGCGACTCTAGATATGAGATCAGAGAGTAAGAAGGTGCGCAGATTTCCCACATGGGCATCTCGATATACAGTTGGTCCGCAGCAATACATGCGCAGAAGTCCGTCATTTCCCACGATGTCAACCACTTCACGGGACTGAGTTTCATAGAGCCTTAGCATGCGCACTCGGATGTTTCTGCGCGTTGAATGAATCGATACGTATGATGAACTCTAAATCCTAATTTTTCGTAGAGCGCCTGAGCATCCTGATTTGATTGATCCACCTGTAGCGCCATCTTCATAGCACCGTTTTCAATAGCAGAATTCATACAGGCCAGCATAAGTAGTCGTGCCAATCCTCTTTTGCGAAAAGTGTCAGCAACGATTAGTCGTGTAACGATGGCCCACGTCTCAGATATTGCTACACGAGCGGTTGCAATTATTTCTCCATCATGAGTAAGGGTAATGTATCGCGCTGGATGTGCCATCATGATTGAGCGAAGTGAGTGATCATCATGAAGTGCAAGAAATGCATCGCTAGGTTGATCTGTGTTCACGATCTCAACGCTGCTGCTAAGCGCTAAATTCTCAACATCGGCACTCATTTCTAAATCTTTAATGAGAAATGCGGCACCTACTTTTTCACTCCAGCCTTGCGCAATGAGATAATCGTTAAATTCCTGATACAGGGGGAGACAGATTTGAAAGACTGTTGGAAGTTGCGCCTCGCGATACATTTCATCTACGGCAGTGATCGCGTGTTCTAGATTAAGTCCTGACTCACCAAACGGCGGGGCTCCTGTTACTAGGACCGAGTTCGCACGGAATGTTCTCCCATTTGAGATACGACACTTCCAAGATCCGAGATTTTTGATCTGGTGAGGTGGCCATGTGCGAGTGGAGAGCTCTTCTAGTTCGGCAACGCGTAGCGAGAGCGGTGCACCTTTGCCAGCTCGGGGGATCACATCCTCAATCGGGTGCACAATCGCAAGATCATCTGGGTTAAAGGCAATCACTTCGCCATTTCGCTTGCGGATCGTAGTCATAGATTCCAAAACTCCGACAAGATCCCGATACCCACCTGCGGCGTCGTGAAAACGCAGTGTCAGTCGACGGCCAATCAATTCAGGACCGAGGGCGGTAGATCTGGCTTCCATAGGCTCACATTAACCCTGCAGTAGCGTGGGTGCATGGTTAGAATGTGACCTCAACACGTTCTGCTTTAACTTGTACCTTCGGAGGTTGCTCGTGACATATGTAATTGCCCAGCCATGTATCGATGTGAAGGATAAATCCTGCATTGAAGAGTGCCCAGTCGATTGCATCTACGAAGGCAACCGCATGCTCTATATCCAACCTGATGAGTGCGTCGATTGTGGAGCCTGTGAGCCTGTCTGCCCAGTTGAGGCGATCTATTACGAAGATGATGTTCCAGGTGAGTGGAAAGAATTTCCTAAAATCAATACAGAATTCTTTGTTGAGATTGGGTCTCCTGGTGGCGCTGCAAAAGTAGGCCTCACCGATCATGATCATGTCGATGTTCTCTCCATTGAGAAAAAAACTTCCTGATTTTCCCTGGGATGCCCTTGCTCCCTACGGAGTAAAGGCGCGAGCGCATCCTGATGGGATCATTGATCTCTCGCAAGGAACGCCGGTAGATCCAACTCCTGAATTTATTCAGAAAGTTTTAGCTGATAACTCAAATTCACCTAGTTACCCCACCACTGCAGGAACGCCCGAGTTACAAGAAGCGATTCGCACGTGGGCTCGTAAACATCTTGCCGTAACTGGAGATTTCGATGTCCTACCTGTAATTGGATCTAAAGAATTAGTTGCCTGGCTGCCAACGTTCCTACAATCACAGAGTGTGATCTATCCAAAGGTTGCTTATCCAACATATCTCGTTGGTGCAATGCTTGCTCAATCAGAAGAGATTCCCGTTGACATTGATGCAGACACATGGCCGTACGCAGATCTCGCCTGGGTTAACTCACCTTCGAATCCGACAGGTCGCGTGCATACAGAATCTGAGCTCAGAGCGATTATTCAATGGGCTCGCAGACACGACTCTGTCGCAATTTCCGATGAGTGTTATCTCGAATTCGGTGACACAACAACGCCAACATCGATGCTCGCATACGCCGATGGCAACAATAAGAATTTACTTGCCCTGCACTCACTCTCTAAGCGTTCCTCGCTAGCAGGCTATCGCGCAGCATTTTTGGTGGGGGACCCAGAGTTGATCGCACAAATACGAGAACTAAGAAAGCATGCGGGCATGATGGTGGCTCTTCCTGTTCAAAAGGCAATGACCATCGCACTCGGTGATGATGATCATGTCGAGCTCCAACGCAATCGGTACAACGCACGTAGAGCAACCCTGAGACCAGCGCTAGAAGCGGTCGGATTTACCATCGATGAAAGCGTTGCAGGACTTTATCTCTGGTGCACGCGGGGAGAAGATGCTTGGCAATCAGTTGATTGGCTAGCAGGACTTGGCATTCTTGCTACCCCTGGAAGTTTTTATGGCCCCGATGGCTCACACCATATAAGAATCGCAATGACTGCAACGGATAACGCTATTGCAGATGCATGCGCACGGATTCTTGCAACAAGGGTTGAATAGAAGATGACATCGGCCATTTTACTCGTCGGGGGACGAGGCACTCGACTTTCTCCCATTACAGATGAAATTCCAAAGCCGATGTTACCAATTGCGGGTTTACCCGTTACAGAGCATCAGATAATTGCTGCTAAACGCGCTGGTGTGAAAACTCTTGTGCTTGCTACATCATATTTAGCTGAGGTCTTTACTCCGTATTTTGGCGATGGCAGTAAGTGGGGGATTAATCTTCGATATGCAGTAGAGAAAGAGCCCTTAGGAACCGGGGGTGCGATTTCTCATGCAGCACAATCACTAGATAGTGAAAAAAGTGATGAACCAGTGCTGATATTTAACGGCGATGTGATTAGTGATCACGATATTTCGGCACAGATCCGAAGTCATCAAAAAAATAGTGCCGATGTCACGCTACATTTGATTCAAGTAGAAGATGCGCGGGCCTTCGGATGTGTTCCAACGGATGAGAATGACCGCGTTATTGAATTCCTAGAAAAGATGGAGCATCCAGTAACCAATTGGATCAACGC
>WLHB01000015.1 GCA_009702965.1 Actinomycetota bacterium
CCGCGACAGTGTTACCCACCTACGCCAAGAAGGCCAGCGCGTATTTCTCGATGCTGAACACTTCTTCGATGGCTATCGCAGCAACCGCGCCTACGCCCTCGAAGTAGTTCGAGTCGCCGCCGAAGCCGGCGCAGATGTCATCGCACTCTGCGATACCAACGGCGGAATGTTGCCTGATGAGCTGTCACAAGTAGTCCATGATGTTCTTCAAGCATCCAGCGCCCGTCTTGGCATCCACTGCCATAACGACACCGGATGTGCGATTGCAAACTCCATGGCTGCAATTGCAGCAGGTGCCACACATGTACAAGGAACTCTCAATGGTTACGGTGAGCGCACCGGTAATGCCGATCTTGTCTCAATCATTGCCAACCTTGAGCTCAAGAAAGATAAGCCAGTATTGCCAGCAAACGCACTACGCGAGGCCTTCCGAATTTCACATGCAGTTGCAGAAGTAACAAACGTTTCACCATCTGCCCGTCAGCCATATGTTGGTGTCTCAGCCTTTGCTCATAAGGCAGGTCTTCACGCCTCTGCAATCAAGGTCGATCCGAGTCTCTATCAGCATGAAGATCCCGCATCTGTTGGAAACGATATGCGCATGTTGGTCTCAGATATGGCAGGCCGTGCATCGATCGAACTTAAATCACAAGAACTCGGAGTAGATCTTGGGGGAGACCGCGAACTTATTGGTCGCGTCGTAGAACGCGTTAAGGTTATGGAATCTCGTGGCTTTACCTTTGAAGCTGCAGATGCCTCTTTTGAATTACTACTTCATGAAGAGCTCACTGGTAAGCGCCCAGCATTCTTCACCATCGATCATTGGCTCACCACAACAGAACGCAGTGAAGGCTCAATCATCACCAAGGCTGAAGTTACTGTTACTGCTCAAGGTAAAGAGATCACATGCATCGGTTCTGGTAACGGTCCCGTCAACGCCTTTGACCGCGCACTTCGCGATGGCCTCAATACTCTCTATCCAGAACTCTCAGTTCTAGAACTTACCGATTACAAGGTGCGCATCCTTGAAGGTCGTCTTGGAACTGGTGCGGTCACCCGCGTACTCGTTGAAACATCAGATGGCAAAGGCGAATGGAGCACCGTTGGTGTTCATGAAAACGTCATTGCAGCATCTGCCATGGCTCTAGAAGATGCACTCACCTTCGGCTTACTGCGACAGGGACGAAAGCCCGAGTAACCTTGCTTCATGGGTCAGGCAATCGAGAAGATACGCGATGACTTTGCTTTTCATCTAGAGCGCGAACGCAATCTTTCAGTTCATACAATCCGCGCATATCTAGGTGATCTCGATAGTCTCATCGAGCATTTGGCTTCGCTCAGAGTTACAGATCTTTCTCAACTTACCATTGCCCATATCCGCTCGTGGCTTGCCAACCTGCAGGTCAAAGGGGGAGCGCGCACCACACTGTCGCGTCGGGCGGTTTCGATTCGCATCTTTACCAAATGGGCGCATAAGAAGGGTTTTCTTGCCAGCGATGTTGGAATTTCACTGGCTACACCCAAGGGCCATCGCACTTTGCCGGAAGTTCTCACAGTGGCAGATGCTTCTCTTGCAATGGATGCCCTTGAATTGCGCGCAGGTGAAGAGGAAGGGCCGATGGGAGTTCGCGATCTTGCAATCCTTGAAGTTCTCTATGCATCAGGTGCTCGAGTCTCAGAGCTCTGCGGTTTAGATTTTTCTGACGTTGATTATTCGCGAAATACGATTCGAGTATTAGGCAAGGGCAATAAAGAGCGGACGATTCCTTTAGGTAATCCTGCAATGAAGGCTCTAGATAACTGGATCAAGAGCGCTCGTCCCATGGTTGCAACAGAGAAATCTGGCACAGCAGTTTTCCTAGGTGCTCGCGGAAAGCGAATCGATCAACGCACGGTGCGCACTGTGGTCTATGAAGCGCTCTCTGCGCTAGAAGGTGTTGAGCGAATGGGTCCACATGCGCTGCGCCATTCTGCCGCTACCCATCTTTTGGAAGGGGGAGCAGACCTGCGAACCGTCCAGGAAATCCTGGGCCATGCATCCCTTGCCACCACACAGATCTATACCCACGTATCGACCGAACGGCTACAAAAGGCCTTCAAGCAGGCCCATCCCCGGGCTTGAGTTGCGGGATTTTGCACCCATCTACCTCAGGTAGAATTTCGCCCAGCATCACTCGAAAGAGTGATGACTTCTCAGCACTTATTCATGAATTGCTTTGCAAGGAATGAAAGCCACTTCGGTCTGTTGCCACAAGCATCAGTCGGCGTTGTAAGTGCGACGGGCTTAACAAATCGTTAAGTCATAAACCGAGCAGATTTTCTGCGAGTGCTTACGCGCGCGCCAAGAAAATCTAAAAAGGAGTGCCGTCATGGCAGGAGTAACAATGCGAGAACTCCTCGACAGTGGAGTCCACTTTGGACATCAAACACGTCGATGGAACCCAAAGATGAAGCGCTTTATCTTCACAGAGCGCAATGGCATCTACATCATCGATATTCAGCAATCACTTGCACTTATCGATCAGGCATATGCCTTCGTAAAAGATACAGTTGCAAAGGGTGGCCACGTTCTATTCGTTGGCACAAAGAAGCAAGCACACCAGCCAATCATTCAGCAGGCTGCACGCGTTGGTATGCCAACAGTGACAGAGCGCTGGTTAGGTGGAATGCTCACTAACTTCCCAACTGTTTACAAGCGTATTCAGCGCCTTAAGGAGCTCGAAGCTCTTGAGAACGCAAATGACATGTTGCTTACAAAGAAAGAACTTCTTGTTCTTCGTCGTGAGCGCGAAAAACTTCACAAGAACCTTGACGGTATTCGTCACATGACCAAGTTGCCTTCAGCAATCTGGGTTGTCGATACTAAGAAGGAGCACCTCGCGGTTGCCGAAGCTAAGAAGCTAGGTATCCCTGTTATTGCAATCCTTGATACCAACTGTGATCCAGATGAAGTTGATTTCAAGATTCCTGGTAACGATGATGCAATCCGTTCAATCGAATTGCTTACACGTGTCATCACAGATGCAATCGTTGAGGGCCTCAAGGCTCGCACAACGACAACATCTGCAGATGTAAAGCCAGTTGAGGCAGCAACTGCAGAGACTGCAACTGCTGAAATTGAGACTGCGATCCTAGAATCTGCAGCTCCAGCAGAAACTCCGGAGGCGTAAGAATTGGCTAACTACACAGCAGAAGATGTAAAGCGTCTCCGCGAAGCAACCGCTGCCGGAATGCTTGATTGCAAGAAGGCTTTAGATGAAGCAGATGGCGATTACAACAAAGCCCTCGACATCATTCGCGTTAAGGGACTTAAGGGCGTAACAAAGCGCGAAGGTCGTCTGACATCAAATGGTCTTGTTGTTGCAAAGGTCTCAGGAGATCTTGGCGTGATGCTCGAACTCAACTGTGAGACAGATTTCGTTGCAAAGGGCGAGCGTTTTATCGCACTTGGTGATGAACTCGTAGAGCACCTTCAATCAAGTAAGAGCGCAGATGTAGAGTCATTCCTTGCCTCAACCATGGCAAATGGAAAGACTGTTCAATTTGTACTCGATGAAGGTAACGCCACATTGGGTGAAAAGATTGAAGTTCGCAACGTTGCAGTGATCGAAGGACCAGTTGGTCTCTATCTTCACAAGACCAGCCCGGATCTTCCACCACAGGTAGGCGTTCTCGTCTCACTTGCAAAGGAAGCGGCAGAAGTTGGTAAGGATGTTGCGCAGCACATTGCAGCATTTGCGCCAAAGTTTGTTCACCGTGATGACGTACCTGCAGATTTGATCGAGAACGAGCGCCGTGTTGCAGAAGCGACAGCGCGCGAAGAGGGGAAGCCAGAAGCCTCCCTTTCAAAGATCATTGAAGGTCGCGTAACCGGCTTTGTTAAGGAAGTTAGCTTGCTCGAACAGGCATTTGCGAAAGATGCCAAGAAGAGCGTGCAGCAGATCCTTGATGAGGCAGGAACCGCCGTCAAGAAGTTCCACCGTTTCCGCGTAGGTCAGTAGACTTACACAACGCAGTATTAGAGTTGAAAGGAGCACCCAATGCCCGGTACACGAGGTTCGTATCGGAGGGTGCTCCTTAAACTTTCTGGTGAAGTTTTTGGTGGCAAGAAAGGCATCGGTGTTGATCCCGATGTTTTAGCAGATGTTGCAAAGCAGATCTCAGCGGTAGTTCGCGAAGGAACCCAGATCGCAATTGTTGTTGGTGGCGGTAACTTCTTTAGAGGAGCAGAACTCTCAGAGCGCGGCATGGAACGTTCTCGCGCTGACTACATGGGAATGCTCGGCACGGTTATGAATTGTTTAGCGCTCCAAGATTTTCTTGAGAAAGAGGGCGTTGATACTCGCGTCCAGACAGCGATCACCATGGGACAGGTCGCAGAGCCATATGTTCCACGCCGTGCAATTCGCCACCTAGAAAAAGGTCGCGTCGTAATTTTCGGAGCCGGTGCGGGAATGCCATTTTTCACAACCGATACAGTTGCAGCCCAACGAGCACTTGAAATTGGTGCAGAGGCGTTGCTTCTTGCAAAGAGTGGTGTGGATGGCGTCTACAACGCAGATCCTCGAAAGGATCCGAGTGCAACTAAGTACGATTCAATTTCATACGATGAAGTTCTCCAGAAGTCTTTAGCGGTGGCAGATGCTGCAGCATTTAGCCTCTGTCGCGAGAACGCCTTGCCAATAGTGGTCTTTGACCTCATGACGGCAGGCAATATTGGTCGTGCAGTGCGTGGCGAAAAGATCGGAACGCTCGTTGCATAAGCAACAAGTTGATACCTTTAAGACCTCTACTGACGGGATGGAAAAACCATGGCAGATATAGCAACGCTTTTAGCCGATGCTGAGTCGAAGATGAATAAGGCAGTTGAGGTCGCTAAAGATGACTTCGGTGCTATTCGTACCGGCCGTGCCCACCCTGCCATGTTCAATAAAATCATGGTCGATTACTACGGTACCTATACATCTTTGTCACAGTTAGCAACGATTCAGATTCCAGAATCTCGGATGGCAGTGATTTCACCTTTCGATAAGGGTGCAATGACAGGGATTGAAAAGGCGATCCGCGATTCAGATCTCGGTGTTAACCCACAGACCGATGGCGTTGTTATCCGCGTAAATTTCCCACAACTGACCGAAGAGCGCCGTAAGGATTACATCAAAGTCGCTAAAACTAAGGCGGAAGATTCCAAGATTTCAATGCGCAATATTCGTCGCCATGCCAAGGAAGCGATGGAAAAGTTAGAGAAAGATGGCGATATCGGCAAAGACGACGTTGCTCGCGGTGAGAAAGAGTTAGAGAAAATCACCGCCGAGCATGTTGCAAAGATTGATGATCTACTTAAGCATAAGGAGACTGAACTTCTCGAGGTCTAGAGAGTTCCTATATTCCTGTGAGTGATTTACATTCCATAAACGAAGCGATCAACAAGCGCGCTGGACGCAAATTGCTGCCATCGATCTTTGTTGGGCTTGGACTTATCGCATTAATCTGGCTATCACTTGCTTTTGAGCGGGTAATTTTTGCAGGTCTTGTCTCTATCGCTTTGATACTGGCAATTCAAGAGCTCTCACGTGCATTTACCTCTGTCGGATTTGTAAACTCATTTAGAACTTTGGCGGTTGCAGTATTTGCAATTTCAGCGTCCACCTGGTTTGCGGGGATCAACGGCTTGGCAGTATCAACAGCGGCAAGCTTCACCGCGATTCTTCTCCTCTCACTTCGTCACGGGACCGAAAACTTCATTAAACGCGCAAGCTCAACTGCTCTCGCCCTTCTCTATCTTCCCTTTCTCGGCGGCTTCATTATCTTGATCGCCCGCCCTGACAATGGCTTGGCCGCGGTCATGACATTTTTGGTTCTGATTGGTTGCAATGACACCTTCGGATATCTCGTCGGTGTATTGATAGGAAAGCATCGCTTTGCACCGAATATCAGCCCCAAGAAATCTGTTGAAGGCTTAATCGGGTCAATCATCGCAACCTCTGTCGGTGGAGCGCTGGCATTTCACTATGTTTTAGAGAATGACTATCGCTACGGAATTGCAGCAGGGCTAATGACGGTTTTCACAGCAACCTGTGGTGATCTCATTGAAAGTGCGATGAAGCGGGATATGTCGCTCAAGGATATGGGAACTTTATTGCCTGGCCATGGCGGAGTCCTTGATCGTATTGATTCTGCGATCTTTTCTGCCCCTGCTATCTATATCGCACTTGAACTCGTCAAACGGTTCTCATGATTGAAATTCCATTAGTTTTTGACGAACCACCTCAGAAGAAGAAAGCCCCTAAGCACATTGCCGATCTTTCACCGGCAGAGCGCAAAGCGTGGGCCGCTGAACTCGGCTTCCAACCATTTCGCGCATCTCAAGTAGCGACACATTACTTTACGCATTTATCCAATAGTCCAGAGCAGTGGAGTGATATCCCAGCCGATCAGCGAGATGCGATTGCAGAGGCAATGACCCCAAAACTCATTGAACTTGTGACAACGCGTACCACCGATGGGGGAATGACACGAAAAGATTTGTGGAAACTCCATGATGGAGTTTTAGTTGAGTCAGTTCTGATGCGTTACACCGATCGCGTGACCGTATGTATTTCATCTCAAGCCGGATGTGGAATGAACTGCCCATTCTGCGCCACCGGCCAAGCAGGACTTACGCGAAATCTCACAGCAGGTGAGATCACTGAACAGATTGTCGCCGCAGCGCGTGCTTGCCAAGATGGCGAACTTCCGGGCGGTCCGACACGTTTATCAAACATTGTCTTTATGGGAATGGGTGAACCTCTTGCAAATTACAACGCAGTGGTGCGCACACTTCATAACATCACAGATCCAAATCCAGATGGACTTGGTATTAGCGCCCGCTCGGTCACCGTTTCAACGGTGGGGCTCGTTAACGGCATTGAGAAACTGATGGATGAGGGCATTAACTGCACCTTGGCCGTCTCACTTCATACCCCTGATGATGAACTCCGCGATACTTTAGTTCCAATTAATAACCGCTTTAATGTTCGTGAAGTTTTGGCCGCCGCCGATGCCTACGAAAAGAAGACTGGCCGCCGCTATTCCATTGAGTACGCACTGATTAGAGACATTAACGATCAATCGTGGCGATCAGATTTACTCGGACGCTTACTTAAAAGTCGTAACGCCCACGTCAATCTCATTCCGCTTAATCCAACCCCTGGATCAAAGTGGACCGCTTCACGCCGCGAGGACGAGGCCGAATTTGTTCGAATCCTTGAAAGTTATGGGGTACCGGTCACGGTGCGCGATACACGCGGGCGCGAGATCGATGGGGCATGTGGCCAATTGGCGGCTGCCGAAAAGGGTAAAGAATAAGTAGACTCGTTGCCATGGATATTCGTGAAGCAGCAGCAGCCTATGAAAGTTCAACGCAATTTTTTCTCAACCTTGCACGCGGTGTGACACCTGAACTTCTTGATGTGCATCATGAAAATGGTTGGTCTGCACGCCAAATCATTCACCATGTCGCTGATTCTGAGGCGCAGTCTTATGCTCGAATTCGCAGATTAGTAGCAGAGCCGGAAGGCAGCGTGATCCAGGGCTATGACGAGGGAGCCTGGGCGGAATGTGAAAAGCTCGGATATAAAGATGCGCCAGTTGAAAATTCGATTGCAGTGTATGCAGCGGTGCGCGCAGGTTCACTTGATGTCCTTAAGCGCTTAGAAGAATCTGACCTATTGAAATTTGGCGAGCATTCAGAGAGCGGCAAGTTCACCATCGAGAAGTGGTTAATAAATTACACAAAACATCCGCTTGATCATGGCGATCAATTAATTCGAGCAACTAAGGGGCAGGAATAAGTTATGAAAAAACTATCAAACTTCATCAACGGTAAGTCAGTCGATTCAACTTCGGGTGAGACAACAACACTGATTAACCCTGCCACCGCCCAACCATTTGCAACCGCTCCAAAGTCGAACGCTGCAGATGTTGATCTTGCGATGAAGTCAGCGGCTGCAGCCTTTGAGGGCTGGCGCGATTCAACCCCTTCTGAGCGCCAGCGCGCACTCTTAAAAATTGCTGATGCAATTGAATCTCGCGCGGAAGAATTTGTCGCAATTGAATCTGAAAACTGCGGAAAGCCACTTGGGCTTACAGCATCCGAAGAAGTTCCTCCGATGGTGGATCAGATTCGCTTCTTTGCAGGCGCTGCCCGAAATCTTGAAGGTAAATCAGCAGGCGAATACATGCGTGGAATGACATCGTTTGTGCGCCGTGAACCAATCGGAGTCTGCGCGCAGGTAACTCCGTGGAACTACCCAATGATGATGGCGGTCTGGAAATGGGCGCCAGCAATTGCTGCGGGAAATGCTGTAGTTTTGAAGCCGAGTGATACAACACCTGCCTCAACTGTTTTTATGGCGCAGGTAATGAGCGAATTCTTACCTGACGGAGTCATCAATGTGATCTGTGGCGAACGCGAAACCGGCGCGCTACTAGTTGATCACGCAACCCCATCAATGGTCTCGATTACCGGATCAGTTCGTGCTGGAATGGAAGTTGCTGGCGCTGCCGCTAAATCCTTAAAGCGCGTGCACCTAGAGCTCGGTGGCAAGGCACCTGTTGTTGTGTTTAACGATGCAGATTTACAGGCAGCGGCTGAAGGAATTGCGATCGCAGGATTTTTCAACGCTGGTCAAGATTGCACCGCCGCCACTCGCGTTCTCGTGCAAGCAGGCGTCTATGACGAGATGGTGAAGTTGTTGGCAGATCAAGCGACAAACCAGATTGCTATGGGAATGCCACATACTGATGTGCTTGTTGGCCCAGTCAACAATGCCGCCCAATTTGCTCGAGTTAATGGATTCATTGAACGCACACCGAGCCATGCCCGCGTTGTGGCTGGCGGAACAACAAACACACTAGGTGGATATTTCATCACCCCAACCGTGATCGCAGATCTCAAGCAGAGCGATGAGCTGATCCAGAGCGAAATCTTCGGACCAGTAATTACGATTCAGAAATTTAACGACGAAGCAGAGGCGATCGCGATGGCAAATGGTGTCGATTACGGCCTCGCCTCATCGATCTGGACTAAGGATCATGGCCGGGCGATGCGCCTTGCGAAGGCCTTTGACTTCGGTTGTGTCTGGATCAACACCCACATTCCTCTGGTGGCTGAGATGCCTCATGGGGGATACAAGCGCTCTGGCTACGGCAAAGATCTCTCTAGCTATGGCTTTGAGGATTACACCCGCATCAAACATGTGATGAGTAACCTCAACGCCTAAGGTCAGAACCGCCTGAAATCTGGGAAATTTTCTCGCAAAATTGCCTCGTAATAGTTTGGCCTCACAGGCCAATCGGCTCCATAATGAGCCCTGCACAACCGTCCCTTGTTCCGGAAAATAAAAAGGAGCCCATTCACATGGCTAATTCACCTAAGTCTCAAGCTTTATCGCAAGAAGCACGCGCAATTCTTAACTCTAAATTTTCTCGCCGCGCACTTGTTGCCGGTGCAGGTGCACTAGGTGGAGCAGCACTGCTGACTTCATGTGGTTCAGGTGGCGATGATGCCGCTTCAACATCAGGTTCAATTCGTTGGGGTAACTGGCCTCTCTATCTTGATTACAACGACGAGACCCAGCTCTATCCAACGCTGGAAGCTTTCACAGCTGCGACAGGTATTGCTGCAGAATATTACGAAGATTACAACGATAACGATGAGTTCTTTGGAAAAGTTCAAGCACAGCTTAAGCTCAAACAAGATATCGGTTATGACATCGTATCCCCAACCGATTGGATGGCAGCTCGCTGGATCCGTCTTGGTTACACGCATAAATTTGATAAGGCGAACATTCCTAATGCAGGAAATATTCTCGACACTCTCGCATCACCTTCATTTGACCCAACACGCGATTACTCAATGACGTGGCAGGGAATTATGGGTGGATTTGGTTGGAACACCGAGAAGGTTCCTGGCGGAGTTCGTACACTCGATGATCTCTTTGCTCCAGCAAATAAGGGAAAGATTGTTGTTCTCTCTGAAATGCGCGACACCATTGGAATTATCTTGCGCTCGCGTGGCGTGGATCTTCAGACAGTTACAGAAGATCAGTTTATGAGCGCTGTTGAATTCTTAGAGCAGAAAGTTTCAGATGGCTGGATTCGCGGCGTTAAGGGCAATGAATATGCAGAAGACCTTAAGTCAGGTGATGCAATTGCCGTCATCGGTTGGTCTGGAGATATGTTTATCTTGAAGAATGATTACGATGGCAAGTTTGACTTCGCAATCCCAGAATCAGGCGGAACAATTTCAGGTGATAACTTGGTAATCCCTTACACAGCAACTGCAGAGGCAAAGGCAAGCGCTGAGAAGTTGATCAACTGGTATTACGACCCTGCGATTGCGGCAGAAGTTGCTGCCTACGTGAACTATGTGACACCTGTAAAGGGTGCTCAGGCTGAGATGGAGAAGATCGATCCAGCTCTCGCAGCGAGCGAGTTCATCTTCCCAACTGAGAAGACAATGGCAAACCTCTCTGTCTTCCGTTCACTTACACCTACTGAAGAAACTTCTTGGTCAGAGGCATTCCTCAAGGCATCTGGCATCTAAGTGAGCGTTAGCGCAAACTCTGCACGGGGTGATCTCAAACTCACCAGTGTCACCAAGAGTTATGGCGACTTCACTGCAGTTGATGATCTCTCATTAACCATCCCTGAAGGTTCATTCTTTGCATTGCTTGGACCTTCAGGGTGTGGCAAGACCACAACTCTTCGAATGGTGGCTGGTCTAGAAGAGCCAACGGTGGGAAGTATCCACCTAGGTTCAACTGACATCACATTCACTAAGCCATATCAGCGCCCGATCAACACAGTTTTTCAGAACTACGCGCTCTTTCCACATTTAACAATCTTTGAAAATATCGCATTCGGCCTGCGCCGTCGCGGAATTAAAGATGTAGATGAATCAGTGAACAAGGTCCTGAACCTTGTCGAACTGCCGCATCTAGCACAACGCAAACCAACGCAACTTTCAGGTGGTCAGCAACAGCGCATCGCCCTTGCACGCGCCATTGTTAACCGCCCAGCGCTACTTCTTCTAGATGAACCGCTAGGCGCACTCGATCTTAAATTGCGACGTCAGATGCAGATTGAGCTCAAGTGGATTCAAAAAGAAGTCGGACTCACCTTCGTTCACGTTACTCACGATCAGGAAGAGGCCATGACTATGGCTGACACGATCGCGGTGATGAATGAGGGAAAGATTGAGCAGATGGGAAGCCCTGCTGATCTTTATGACAATCCAAAGACAGCATTTGTTGCTAACTTCCTTGGACAGTCAAACTTAATTAAGGGATCGATCACGGGAAATGATGGAGATTCTCTCATCGCAGATCTCTTCGGACAGAAAGTGTCCGTACCTCGCAATCGTTCACATGCAGATGATGCATCAATTCTTGCCGGGATCAGACCAGAAAAATTCCGCATATCTCTTGCGCAGACACCTGTCTCAGGCAATGTCTTAAGCGGGGGAAAGATTGAAGATGTTTCATACATCGGTGTCTCAACGCAATATCAAGTGATGATGCCTTGGGGTCAAGAGTTGATGGTCTTTGAACAGAACGACGATGGAGTCGCTCCTTTCCAGATTGGTGATCCAGTTAATATTTCATGGGAGCCCGTCTTCACCTTTGCTCTCCATGGTGATCAAGATGCTGAGGCCGGTACCGAAGTAGTTCCTGAAGATCTCGACGAAGAGTAATCAAGAGACTCACGCCATGAAGAAAATAAGCACCCCCTACCTACTGCTTCTTCCTGGCTTTGCATTCCTCCTGACATTCTTTGTTTTCCCGATTTTAAGTCTTGCTCAAGTTTCAACTGCAACCCCGGTGAGTGGTGGCGATATTGACGATTTCGAGCAAACCTTTAGGTTTAGAAATTACCTAGAAGCCTTTCTCGATAGCAGAGAGCACTTCGGTCGATCAATTGTTTATGCTCTGCTTGCAACTCTCATCGCGCTATTGATTTCCTATCCACTTGCATACGCCCTGGCATTCAAATCTGGGAAATATAAAAACTTGCTTCTTGTGCTTGTAGTTGCTCCATTTTTCACTTCATTTTTGCTCCGCACCGTTGCTTGGAAGCAAATTCTTGGAGAAGAAGGCTTTGTGGTCCCCCCACTGAGATCGCTCGGGTTGATTAGCGAATCAACGACTCTCACATCAACAGCCGGTGCGGTAATTCTCGGTATGGCATATAACTTCCTACCCTTTATGACGCTACCTCTTTACGCATCCATTGATCGAATCGACCCGCGCACTCTTGAAGCATCAGGTGATCTCTATGCAAATGGCTTTACGACTTTCCGCAAAGTAACCCTGCCTTTATCTATGCCAGGAGTTGTCGCTGGAACCTTGCTCACATTTATTCCTGCCGCAGGTGATTATGTAAATGCTGAGTTATTGGGCGGCCCGAATAACTCAATGATTGGAAATGTCATTCAAACGAGATTCCTTATTCCGGACTATCCGACAACATCTGCCCTGTCGTTCATGCTGATGGCTGCAATCTTGATTATCGTCACCGTGTATATCCGTAGAGCCGGAACGGATGAGGTCGTATGAGTTCAGTTAAGACAGAAACAATTGTTTCGAAGCGCCCATTAGGTACTTCGATATCCCGTTGGTTTGGTAAAAACCTCATCCGCATTTATATGTTCTTTGCATTTGTCTATCTCTTCATTCCAGTGATGTACACCTTTGTCTTCTCCTTTAACGATTCAGGTAAATCAAATATCACCTGGCAGGGGTTCACCTTTGAAAAATGGTTAAATCCTTGCGGGGCACCACGTGTCTGTGAGGCACTCGGGAACTCAATCAAGGTGGGACTGTTAGCAACGATATTTTCAACAATTTTAGGAACACTCATTGCTTTTGCTATTGGACGTTATGCATTTAGAGGACGCTCGGCGTCAAATCTCCTCATCTTCCTCCCGATGGCAACACCAGAGATTGTTCTCGGCGCTTCAATCCTCTCCCTCTTTCTTGTCATGCAAGTTAATCCAGGCTTCTGGCCGATTGTTATTGCCCACGTTGTTTTCTGTATTTCATTCGTTGTTGTCACCGTCAAGGCTCGAATTGCATCCCTTGACCCCCGACTTGAACAGGCCGCGATGGATCTCTACGCCAATGAATTTGAAACTTTCCGTCGGGTGACTTTGCCATTGGTGGCACCCGGAATTGCAGCTGCAGCACTCCTTGCCTTCAGCCTCTCCTTTGATGACTTTATTATCACTAACTTCAACTCTGGCACAGTGACAACTTTTCCAGAATTTGTCTACGGAGCTGCAGCGCGTGGAATCCCAGCACAGGCAAACGTCATTGCTTCAGCAGTATTTTTCGTAGCGTTAGCACTTGTTGTTATTGGACAAGTAGTGAGCCGTAAGCGTAAAGTCTCTTAAATGGTTAACCACGGCAATATGTACGGTCCAAGTTTTACCTTCCTTGGTATTGCTCAATGTGACCTCGATGACCCGTCAACTTATGCCGATGCAGATGTAGTGATCGTTGGTGCACCGATTGATTCAGGGACATCACATCGATCTGGTGCAAAGTTTGGCCCACAAGCGATTCGCGGTGGAGATTACCTGCCTCACGATGCCAGCCGACCACATTTAGCACTTCGCACAGATGGTTTAAAAGATCTGAAAGTTGTTGATGCAGGCGACTTGATGATGCCTGGGGGAGACCTTGTTGCATCCCTTGCCATTTTGCGCGAGGCGACAGAGAAGATTTCACGATCGGGCGCTATTCCCGTCATTCTGGGCGGAGATCATTCAATTGCCTCTGCAGATGTTGCCGGCATTGCAAATCACCGCGGGCTCGGAAAGATTTCAATGATTCACTTTGATGCTCACGCCGATACAGGTGAAGATCAATTTGGTGCACTTGTCGGTCATGGAACCCCGATGCGCCGTTTAATTGAAGAAGGTTACGTACGCGGAGACCGTTTCTTACAACTTGGTCTGCGTGGTTACTGGCCAGATTATGTCACTCTTGCATGGATGCGTGACCAAGGGATGCGTTCATATGAGATGACCGAGATTCATCATCGTGGTCTCAATACAGTTCTCGACGAATCATTTATCACCTTGCAAGATGGGTGCGATGGCGTATTTCTCTCTGTCGATATCGATGTCGTTGATCCAGGAATGGCGCCAGGAACCGGTACTCCAGAACCAGGTGGAATGACATCGCGTGAATTACTTGAGGCAGTCAGACGTATCTGTTTAGAGCTTCCAGTTGTCGGAATTGATGTCGTTGAAGTTGCTCCGCCATTTGATTCAGCCGACATCACGGCAATCTTGGCTAATCGCGTTGTCTTAGAAGCGCTGAGCGCAATTGCAAAGCGTCGCAGCGGGACGCCATATTCACCAATACAAAATATTCTGGACCGTTAAATCGTGCGTGATGTAGTCATTCTCGGATCGACAGGATCTATCGGAGTACAAGCCCTTGAAATCGTTGCAGCGCACCCTGATCTATTTCGTGTTGTTGCACTCAGCGCTGGAGGCAAGAACACTGACTTACTAGTTGAACAGGCAAAACGATTTAAAGTCCCAGTCGTTGGTCTTGCCGCCCACGCCGACCAAGTGCGAGATCAACTACCTGGAGTCACAGTAATCGATGGACCACAGGCATCAACTGAAATTGCAGCGATTACCTGCGACATTGTTCTGAACGCAATCACTGGCTCAATTGGTCTTGGACCAACTCTGGCGGCACTAAAGGTAGGAAATACTCTTGCCTTAGCAAATAAAGAATCTCTCGTTGCCGGTGGTGAGATTGTGATGTCGATTGCAAAGCCAGGACAACTTCTTCCTGTTGATTCTGAACATAGCGCTTTATATCAGGCGCTCAAATCTGGAAAGAGAAGTGAGGTCTCACGACTTGTTCTCACTGCAAGTGGTGGCCCATTTAGAGATCGCGATGATCTTGCAACTGTCACCTTGGCTGAGGCACTTGCACATCCAACATGGACCATGGGTCCTGTTGTCACAATTAATTCTGCAACGCTAGTAAATAAAGGTTTAGAAATCATTGAGGCTCACTATCTCTTTGATATTCCATACTCGCAGATTGAGGCGGTTATCCACCCTCAATCCGTAGTTCATTCATTCGTTGAATTTATTGATGGCTCAACAATTGCACAAGCAAGTCCACCAAATATGAAGGGGCCGATCGCATACGCACTTTCATACCCAGATCGACTCGGTGGTGCAACAACTGCAATTAATTGGTCTGAGTCATCACAGTGGAGTTTCTCGCCTATTGATCATGCAAAATTCCCTGCGGTAGATCTCGCTCGTCGCTGCGGAACACTCGGTGGCGGACTGCCGGCAATATTTAATGCTGCTAATGAAGTTGCGGTTGCGGCATTTCTTGATTCTCACATTGGATACTCAGAAATCATCGATATAGTCGATGCTGTGGTCCAACAACTCTCTCCATCAGCAGTCTCACCGCTACGCGATCTCGCCGATGTCAGTGCGATCGAAGATGATGCCCGTCTTGTCGCTCTTGAGAAGATAAAGAAGGTAGCTCGCTAATGGAGATTCTTGGAATTATTGCTTTTGTCGTCGCGCTATTGCTCTCAGTAATGGTGCATGAATTTGGCCATTACATCACTGCCCGCAAATTTAATTTTCAGGTCACAGAATTCTTCTTAGGCTTTGGAAAACGTATCTGGTCTTATCGTCGCGGTGAGACTGAATATGGAATTAAGGCTATTCCAGCAGGTGGATATTGCAAGATCTCGGGAATGACACCAGATGATCTGATGCCACCTGGACAGGAATCGCGCGCCTTCTATACAGCTCGTTCATCAAAGAAATTGATTGTGCTCGGCGCAGGGTCTTTCCTTCACTTCGTTCTCGGTTTCTTCCTCCTCTTTACTCTTCTGGCAGGCGTTGGCGTGAACACAATTACGCCGGTGATCAAAGAAGTGATTCCAGATTCAGCAGCCCTTGCTGCTGGATTCCGTGCCGGGGATGAGATCACATCCATTGATGGAGAGATCATCACCGACTGGAGTAAAGGTTTTGAACTTATTCGCTCATCTAATGGAGCTCAGCTTCGATTCACCGTCGATCGCGATGGGCAACAAGTCTCACTTGTTGCAACGCCCCGACTTACAGATGTTGGTGGGGAAGAGCGTTACCTTCTTGGAATTATCAATGAGATCGGCACAAAACGTGTAGATGTTCTCACCGCAGGAAAAGATTCACTCTCGATTACAAAGAATATGACTGTTGAATCAGTCAAAGCGTTAGCGCTGCTACCCGCCAAGGTCCCAGAACTATGGGGACAGACTTTCGGTGGCGAAGAACGCGATATCAATGGATTAGTGGGCGTTGTTGGTGTGGCGCGCGTCTCAGGTGAGACTCTTGCGAGCGGAACTCAAAACTGGAGTCAGCGAATTGGAACATTCTTGCTGATTATTGCCAGCCTTAATATCTTTGTTGGAATCTTTAATCTCCTTCCAATTTTGCCACTTGATGGTGGCCACATGGCTGTGGCAATTGCAGATGAGTTCAGGGCATTTATCGCCAGATTGCGCGGTCGTCCGCGACCAGCACCAATTAATGTTCAGGTGCTCACACCGATAACGGCGGTAGTTGTTGTGATCTTGATTGGCCTCACCCTGCTCTTACTTGTCGCCGACATAATCAACCCCATCTCGCTCAATGGCTAGAGTTGAGGCAGAATAGGGGCATGGTTGATCTTGGAATTCCATCTGCTCCCTTAAAAACTCTCGCACCACGTCGCAAGACCAATCAATTAATGGTCGGCAAGGTGGGCGTCGGTAGCGATCACCCTGTAAGCGTTCAATCAATGTGCACAACGCTCACATCCGATGTCAACGCAACGCTTCAGCAGATCGCAGAGCTCACCGCCTCTGGCTGTCAGATTGTTCGCGTGGCAGTTCCTAGTCAAGATGATGCCGATGCACTGGCTCAGATTGCAAAGAAGTCACAGATTCCAGTAATTGCCGATATTCATTTTCAACCAAAATATATCTTCGCTGCCATTGATGCAGGGTGTGCCGCTGTTCGTGTTAACCCTGGAAACATCAAACAATTTGATGACAAGGTTAAAGAAGTGGCGAAGGCGGCAGGGGATGCGGGAATTCCGATTCGCATCGGAGTCAATGCTGGCTCACTTGATCCGAGACTTCTTGCAAAGTACGGCAAAGCAACCCCAGAGGCGCTTGCCGAATCTGCGCTATGGGAAGCCTCACTCTTTGAAGAGCATGGCTTTTCAAATATTAAAATTTCAGTAAAGCATCACGATCCTGTCACCATGGTGAGCGCATATCGCCTTTTGGCGGCGCAATGTAGTTATCCATTGCACCTTGGCGTGACAGAAGCTGGGCCTGCTTTCCAAGCCACAATTAAATCTGCAACTGCATTTGGAATTTTATTGGCTGAAGGAATTGGCGACACTATTCGTGTTTCAATGTCTGCACCACCAGTTGAAGAGGTGAAGGTCGGAATTTCTATCCTTGAATCACTCAATCTGCGCCAGCGTAAATTAGAGATCGTTTCATGTCCGTCATGCGGACGCGCTCAGGTCGATGTCTATACATTGGCTGAAAAAGTTCAGGCCGGACTTGAGGGAATGACAGTTCCTCTTCGAGTTGCCGTTATGGGATGCGTTGTTAATGGACCAGGAGAGGCTCGTGAAGCCGACCTTGGTGTTGCATCTGGAAATGGCAAGGGGCAGATTTTTGTGAAGGGCGTTGTTATTAAGACAGTCCCAGAAGCACAGATCGTTGAAACGCTGATTGAAGAAGCGATGCGACTAGCAGAAGAGATGGAAGCCGCAGGGGTTGCAAGCGGTACACCAGAAGTTCTCACGCGCTAAAACTGCAGTTTCTTCTTCTCTCTCAGGTAGGCTCGCCCCATGTTGCGAATGTCCACTCTCTTCCTACGCACGCTTCGCGATGATCCAGCAGATGCAGAGGTTGCAAGCCATCGCCTCTTAGTCCGAGCGGGATACATTCGCCGAATTGGTGCAGGGATTTATTCGTGGCTTCCACTTGGCGTCATCACACTTCGAAACATTGAGCGCGTGATTCGCGAAGAGATGGATGCTGCGGGATTTCAAGAAGTCCACTTCCCATCACTTCTTCCACGTGAACCATATGAGGCAACTAATCGTTGGGAAGAGTACGGCCCATCACTTTTCAGACTTCAAGATCGTAAAGGTGCAGATTACCTACTAGGCCCAACCCATGAAGAGATGTTTACTTTGATGGTGAAGGGGGAGTACTCCTCTTATAAGGATCTACCTCTATCGATTTATCAAATCCAAACAAAGTTTAGGGATGAAGCGCGCCCACGCAGTGGAATTATTCGCGGGCGAGAATTTGTTATGAAGGACTCTTACTCATTCGATATTGATGATGCTGGGCTTGATATCTCGTATCAGAAGCACCGCGATGCCTATGTTAAAACTTTTGATCGACTGGGAATGAAGTACAACATAGTCAGGGCAGTCTCTGGCGCTATGGGTGGTTCAAAGTCAGAAGAGTTTTTAGCCCCATGTCCAACCGGTGAAGATACCTATGTCCTATGCCCATCATGTGGCTTTGCCGCAAATGTGGAAGCGATGATTACTAAAGTCGATGCAGTTGATTCATCGGCGACACCAGCGATGGAAGAACTTGATACACCGAATACTCCAACAATTGATTCGCTCGTGGCAGTACTCAATGAACGCTTTGGCGGCGGATTTACAGGTGCGCACACGCTGAAGAACGTGATGTTGATGGCAGATGGCAAGGCAATCTCAGTTCTTGTCCCAGGAGATCGTGAAGTTGACCTTAAGCGCTTCCAAGAAAATTGTGGAGGCATTCATGAGCTTCGTACATTTGAAGAAGCGGATTTCGCACAGTTCCCTGGACTTGTAAAAGGTTATATCGGGCCACAAGATGCGCAGGCGCTCGGAATCACTGTCTATGCAGATCCACGAGTCGCACCAGGAACATCATGGGTAACGGGTGCAAATAAGATCAATCGCCATGCGCGCAATGTTGTTAACGGACGTGACTTCACACCTGATGCCTATATTGAATCTGCAGAAGTGCGCGCTGGTGATGCCTGTCCTGAGTGTGCAACTGAAGTCGTTATCGATCGCGCAATTGAGATTGGCCATATCTTCCAACTTGGTCGCAAGTATGCGCAGGCGCTATCCCTGACAGTCCTTGACCAGAATGGAAAATCCCAGGTAGTCACCATGGGTTCATATGGAATCGGCGTCACTCGAGCCGTTGCAGCAATTGCTGAGCAAACATATGATGAAATCGGACTTAATTGGCCAGTTGATTTAGCGCCAGCAAAGGTTCATATTGTTGCAACGGGCAAAGAGGATCTTCCCTTTGATACCGCGGAGAGCATTGCAGTCGAGCTCGAATCACTTGGAGTGAGCGTGATGTTAGATGATCGCCGCGGAACAAGCCCTGGAGTTAAATTTAAAGACGCTGAATTGATCGGCAATCCTGTAATCGTTGTTGTCGGAAAATCTCTCGAGCAAGGAAATGTAGAAGTAAGGGTGCGGCGCACTGGAGATAAACAGGAGTTGCCTCTCACAGGGGCAGCTCGCGCTATTGCCTCCTTAGTAGATTCACTTTAAAGTCTTTTCGTGTTCTACGAATTAACGTTAACCACGATCGTTTTTCTGATCTGTGCCGCCTTCTGCGCCGGGCTCATCGACTCCATGGCAGGCGGGGGAGGGCTGATTCAACTTCCTGCACTCCTTATTGGGTTGCCAAAGTTTGAAACAGTTGAAGTGCTGGGAACAAATAAATTAACGTCTGTCTTTGGCACAACTGCTGCCACCATTTTGTACCGCCGCGCGATCACTTTTAACTTTCGACTGCTCTTTGCCATGGCCTTACCTGCCTTCATTGGATCGATCGCCGGAGCGCAGTTGGCATCGACTATTCCTACAAAGGCGCTGCGCCCGATCATCGTTTTCTTACTCATTGCCGTCGTTATCTATACATGGAGACGTCCACAGCTTGGCGCGGTTGAGTCATTGAAGCATTCGCCGTCGAAACAAATTCGAATTGGAGCCCTCGCCGCTGGGATCATTGGATTTTATGATGGATTGATTGGACCTGGGACTGGTTCGTTCCTGATCCTCATTCTTGTAGCGGTGCTCGGCTTTGCATTTCTCAATGCGTCCGCAATGGCGAAAGTGATCAATCTCTGCACAAACCTTGGTGCGATTTTGGTCTTTGGCCTCAACGGCTCAATTTTGTGGAAACTGGGACTTCTCCTTGCGGTTGCAAACATTGCCGGAGGGTTAATTGGAGCAACTCTTGCTATTCGAGGTGGTTCAGGTTTTGTTCGAAAAGTATTTTTGGCCATCACAACACTACTAATTTTTAAGGTGGGTTTAGACACAATCACAATGTGGTGATAAATTTAGCCTTACAACTTAACAACAATCGAATAGGTAGACTGACTATGGCTCTTAAAGATCAAATCTCTGAACTCTTAACACCTGCAGTTCTTGAAGCCGGTTTCTACCTCGAAGATATTCACATTGCCACCCCTGGAAGTCATCGAATCGTCACATGCATTGTTGACGGTGACTCTTCCCTTAATCTGGATCAAGTAACCTCAGTATCACGCGTGATCTCTGAACTCCTAGATGTTGCGCCATTTATGGGAGAGACGCCATTTACTCTTGAAGTTACTTCACCTGGCGTAGATCGCCCGCTGACCCTTCCTCGACATTTTGCAAAAAATCACGATCGACTTCTTAAGGTGATCCGTAACGATGGAACTGAAGTTACTGGTCGAATCGCCTCGCATACAGATGAGAGTGTCACACTTACTGTTACGACAAAGAAGGAAAGTCACGAAGAAGTAGTTGCACTCGTTGACATCAAGCGCGCCTTGGTCGAAGTTGAATTTAGTCGTAAAGGTGACAAGTAAATGCATGTAGATATGCAGGCACTAGCCGCGCTGACATCAGAGAAATCGATGCCGATTGAGGCGCTGATCACGGCTATCGAACTTGGCGTCTTAACCGCTTACAACGAGTTGCCAGAGGCAAAGCCTCGCGCATTTTCACGCCTTAATCGCGACACTGGCGATGTCACAATTTTGATCCCCATCTATAACGAAGAGGGTGAAAGAGTTGCCGAAGAAGAAGATTGCCCAGATGGCTTCGCTCGTAGCGCAACATCTGCAATCCGACAGGTAATCAAATTTAAAGTACGTGAGACAAATGATGCAGAAATTGTCGGTGAATTTACAGGCTCAGTAGGAGATGTAATTTCGGGCGTAGTTCAGCAAGGTCGAGACCCGAAGATGATTAACGTCAATCTTGGTCGAGTCGAAGGTCGAATTCCTCCCCAAGAGCAAGTGCCTGGTGAAGTGTATAAACATGGTGATCGAATTAAGTGTTTCGTAGTTGAAGTAAAGCAAGGACTTAAGGGTCCTGAGATTATGCTCTCTCGCAGCCATCCTGCTCTTGTCAAACAACTCTTTGCTCTTGAAGTTCCTGAGATTCAGGATCGCATCGTAGAAATTATGGCAGTTGCACGTGAAGCGGGTCATCGCACAAAGATTGCGGTGCGTTCACATCGTGCCGGGGTTTCACCTAAGGGATCGCTGATCGGGCCTATGGGTTCTCGTTCGCGCGCGGTGATGGAAGAACTTCATGGTGAAAAAATTGACATTGTTGATTGGTCAGAAGATCCAGTTGAGTTTGTCGCTCATGCTCTGGCTCCAGCGAAGGTCACATCTGTTGTCATTGTTGATGAATTAGCGCGTTCGGCGCGCGTCATAGTTCCGGACTATCAGCTCTCGTTGGCTATTGGAAAAGATGGGCAGAATGCACGATTGGCCGCACGTTTAACGGGGTGGCGCATTGATATTCACCCAGACACACCCGTAACTCCCGCATAAACCCAAGCCTCGTTTAGGAATTTCCCTCGGCCTTAGATAGACTTGAGGGGTGGAACGAACATGCATTGCATGTCGCAAGAAATACTCTTGGGATCAGCCTGCATCAAGTGAAACACTCGTTCGAATAGTCCGAAATGGCCTGGTACTTACTCCAGATCCTGATCGATTGTTAGTCGGACGAGGGGCGTGGATACATAGATCATGTGTAACTCAAGCCATAGAGCGAAAGTCATTTAGGGCCGCTTTTAAGTGTTCCGACAATTTCGATCACTCGTTACTACAAGCGTTCATCGCCGATGAACCTAAAGAATTGGATGCGAAAGTTATGAAACTCAAATGAGCTCGTCAGAATTATGAGGTCGTTCAACTAAGGCTCGCATTCACATTCGTATGTGGGCCAAGACAGGAGAAATGTGTCAAAGG